>CALDJN010000347.1 GCA_937901695.1 uncultured Anaerocolumna sp. | reverse complement strand
AGACGTGTGCTCTTCCGATCTACTTAGCTCCTTTAATGCAGGAATGAACACATCATAATATCCACTTACATTATTGAAATCTTTCATTAATAACATAATTTTGTGGGCAGGAGAATTTTTATACTCATCTGATTGTTTATATTCCAAATATTGCTTTATTGTCTCACCGTTATTTGATAAAAAATCATCTGGATTTTCAATATACTTTTTTGTATTCTCAATTAATTCTTTAATCTGAACTACGCCAATGTCCTTAGTACCTTCAATCAAATAATCCTGCAAATCTTTTGGCAAGTTAAGTGATGGAATGTTATCCAAGAAAGATATGATTTTATCATAAGCTAATTGTTGAGTATTCGTTCTAATTGGTTCATTAAAAAACCGAGCAAAATGTAGACAAATAAATCTACCATAATATCCTGGAAATGCTTCTAATAGTTTTTCAATAATCGTTTCGCTATCTTCAACCATCTTCAATTCCAAACTTATTTCGCTGTAATCTTTACCGCTAGCTAACTTATCAAGTATTGATTTCTTTGCCTGTTCTCTTTGAATATTTAGTTCTTTTTGAACAGACAAAGTTTGCAAGGAACTTCTTGATTCATCAGATAATACATTCTTAATCTCTTCTGTACTTATGCCAAGCTTTCTAAGAATAGAAATTTTGTTCAATTGTTCAACCTGGCTCCCACTAAAATCACGATACCCGTTTTCTAAGATTTTAGGTGAGAGTAATTCCCGTTCTACATAATATTCAATTGCTTTTTTTGTTAATCCTGTAATTTTACTCACTTCGTTAATTAACATATTATCACCTCTCTAAAAGCATAAGCTAACACCCAAGGTGATAGTCAATAGCATTTTGGTTAATATGAAGTTACCTATTCAAAGTCTTACCTCTCAAATCCTTGGCATGATGTGCGGCCTCCGCTTTTGACGGCGTATAACGGTTTGCTACGAAAATGCATCGTTCTCTGATGTGGAGATCCCCGCAAAGCCTATCGGTCACGGATAACTGCACTTATAAATCCTTTTTTCTACATTCCAGCATTTCGAAAAGAAAAGATGACATGGTTTTTACTCCAAATGCCAGACATCGTTCATCAATATCAAATGTTGGCGTATGGTTCCAGGCTTTTATACCTCTTTCTAAATCGGCTGAACCTAAAAAGAAAAATAATCCCGACACTTCATTTTGGAAACGAGAAAAATCATCTGTTCCATGTATAGGTACTTCATAGATTGTTTTCACAGAATCGCCAATAAGTGTCCTCAAAATCTTTTCAGCTTCTTCGCATTGCTTTTCATCATTGTATACCGGTGGAAGTGAATCTTCGTAATCGACTTTTACCTCAATATTTGGCTGCGCTGCATATTCATCGATTATTTTTGCTAACTCTTGTCTGATATCATCCCGGTATTGTTGCATGGCATATCTGAATTGAGCTTTAATATGAATTTCTCCGGTTTCGTCATTACCTTCTTTCTTAAGTATTTTCAACTCTACTAAATTATCAGAATCCTTTGTTCCGTATTTATTGGTGCAACGGTTAATTTTGCTTATTCTATTAAGGAAAATCTCCTGCTCCGCCCACGAATTGAATCTTTCACGCTTAACCTTGATATCAATATTTAATATTTCCCGGCCATAAAGAGCAGCCCCGTAAATAATACTCAGCTCCCCTGCTTCCATGTAACTTTGGTTTGCACCAAGACTCCCCTGGTGTAATCCATAAATCGCTGATGGACGGGGATTTTCCAAAACACCATCATTAATCATTCTCTTTGCGCCTTCTGAGCCCTCTTCAAACGGTTGAAAAATAAACTTGATTGTACCACTCAAATCGTCTTTAAAAGAGGATAACGTTTGGGCTATGCCTAATCCAATAGCTGTATGCGCATCATGACCGCATAAATGCATTACACCGTCTATTTTTGACTTGTATGGTATATCAGTTTTTTCCTGCATAGCATATGCGTCCATGTCTGCACGCCATGCTAATGTAGTACCCGGTTTAGCACCTTTTAATATTCCGACAACTCCATAGCCACCAATATTAGTCTGCACTTCCATTCCTAATGATACAAGTTTCTCAGCGACTAAACGACTTGTTTCTTTTTCTTCACCCGGTAATTCAGGATACATATGAAAATGTCTTCGTATATTGATAATGTCGTTCTCGATTTCTTTCGCCTTTTTTGAAATTAACTTATGTATTTTTTTATTCATACTACACCTCATGACCTTATGCCCTGCTTACAAAGGCATTCTGC
>CALDJN010000346.1 GCA_937901695.1 uncultured Anaerocolumna sp. | reverse complement strand
ATAATTTTGATAAATAGCTGTATCAAATCTCACTCCTGGTCCCCCCAACGGATGAAAAAGTGAGACCTTCCCGCTGCTTGGTCTAAAATCTTGCTGAGGGCTTTCTGCATATATTCTGCATTCGATTGAATGTCCACGAAGTTCAATTTCGTCTTGTTTTAGAGTCAGTTCCAAGCCTGCTGCAATTCGTATCTGCCACTTCACAATATCAATTCCAGTTACCATTTCGCTAACCGGATGTTCTACTTGAAGCCTTGTGTTCATTTCCATAAAATACAAATTATATGATTCATCTAACAAAAATTCAAATGTTCCTGCACCAGTATAATTGACAGCTTTTGCTGCCTTTACTGACATCTCAATCATCCTTTTTCGTAGTTCATTATCAATAGCGGTAGATGGACTTTCTTCAATAAGTTTTTGGTTTTTTCGTTGTAATGAGCAATCCCTTTCTCCTAGGCAAAGAATATTTCCATAATTATCGCATAGAATCTGCATCTCCACATGTTTAACTGGTATAAGATATTTTTCAAGATAGCAAGCACCATCGCCAACCCCATTCATTGCTTCTGTTGATGCAGTTAAGAACGCATTTTCAAGCTCATCTTCTTGCATAACAAGTCGAATTCCTTTTCCTCCGCCACCTGACCTTGCCTTAATTAAGAGCGGATAGCCTATCTCACTGGCTATTTTCTTAGCGATTTTTACATCATACACAGCATCACTACCTGGAATTACTGGAACACCTACACTTTTCATAATTTTTTTAGCATTATCTTTTTCTCCCATTAGAGATATTACTTTGGACTTTGGACCAATAAAAATGATGTTGCACTGTTCACATAATAAAGCAAATTTTGCATTTTCAGATAATAACCCATACCCTGGATGTATCGCCTGGGCGCCACTTGCAATAGCTGCCATAATAATCACCATCATATTCAGATAGCTTCTATTTACTTGAGCTGGACCAATACAATAGCTTTCATCCGCCAGTGTAACATGTAAAGCATCTTTATCTACCTCTGAGTAAATAGCAACAGTTGTAATGCCCATTTCTTTACATGCTCGAATTATTCTTACTGCGATTTCTCCACGGTTTGCAATCAATATTTTTGTAATCATAAATTCTCCCTCAATAATAAATCTTGAAATGAATTATCGATATCGGAAAATTGTTTGTCCAAACTCTACAATTTCTCCATTTTTCACACAAATTTCTATAATCTCTGCATCTTCCTCCGCTGTAATTTCATTAAATAATTTCATAGCTTCAATAATACAAATGGTCTGTCCCTTTTTCACCTTATCACCCAGACGTACAAATTCCGGATGGTTTGGACTTGGAGAAGAATAAAAAAAGCCTACAATGGGAGATTTTATCTCTTTTATATTGTTGCCATCCATCCGTTCGGATCTCTCTTTTGCTACCGCTATTTCCTTCTGCTCTTCAATAATTTCATGGTTTAAAAATGCATTTTCTATTGGAAGTTCTCTATCCCCTATGTACATGTTTTTTTTATAAGCTCTTTCAAACCGTATTTGAGTATTATCCTCCTTGATTTCAATTACATTAATGTCCATCATTTTCATAATATTGGCCAATTCTTTGATTTGTTCTATATCCATCCCCATCTCCTTGCTACTTTATATACCTGATATGTAGTTTGCGATCACAATACACTTAAAAATAATATTCATACCATTTTACGCGATGCTTTGATAAATATTATCGATATAAATGTATTTTTCAACACAATATTATTTATTTCTACAGAATCGTCATATTATAGTAATTGCTTGTATTAATCTACATATAAGTTTTTAAATTGTCAGGTTAATTGTCAATTATTATTAATAGTTTTGTTACAGCCTGTAACATAATTTTAACTAAGTGATATACTTATTGAATACGATAACTGCCATTATTACCATGACGTTTTTGGAGAATTTTAAATATTATTATCATTATTACTTATAATTTTCATGTGTTTTTAGCACTAGAATCCAAAGAATAACATTTTATCTTTATTCTTCGTTTTCTATATAAAAAAAGTAACTGGATATATCTCTTATCTCCAATTACTCTCTATATTAAATATTAATTCAACAATGCAAATCTCTCGCTCATCAAATCCTCCTAGTTTCCTAATTATTGTCAGTGCAAAGCAGAATGATGTTGCCCCTTTGCTCCATTGTCATTACCACAACTTCATCACTACTACGAGTAACTCCACCCCTATAGAATACATTTCTACTTTCGGCCTCATCGTTCTGTGACTTATATCTTTTCTATTTTCATTATTCTACAGGTTTCCATGTTTCATACAGAAGCCAATACATGCTCAAGCCACCTTAATGCCGTTCCATGGATAGTCAGTTTTACAGGTTTCCTTTATCCTCTCCCCTACTTAGTGGCGAAAGGAAGGTTTTTCAGAAGTCTTACGCTTTCGGCACTTCATCAATGGTTCATTCGTTCATCTTCTGTGTGCCTTTCATGGCACACCGTTTCCAATAATTTCTCTTATTTTACGACGTAGCCATTCGTCTGTACTTCTTAGCAGTTGTTCCCAGCCATTGCAAAATGATTTACCCAACTTCTTATAAATTGCATCAATTTCAATGTTCTGTATTCATTACCCCATTCATTACTTCTCAATGTAAGTTCTTTTAGCTTTTCCTTCATTTTCGCCATTGATTTAGAGTGTACTCTTATTTTACATTTTCCTTTGTATCTACAGAAACTGTAATCAAGATATTTCACTTTACTGACATGTGCCACTTTGTTTTTTCCTCAGTTTGCTTTCATAAAAAGTTTTCCCCCCAATATTCGTAATAGTATTTTCTAAGATTCTTACTGCATTCTTCACATAATCCTACATAACTTTTATTATTGTTTATTCGCCCACACCTATAATTCTTTCAATTAAACGGTTTAATTCAATAGCAATATTACTATGATCCTCCCCAGGTTTTAACCTAATTAACTTAATTCCTTCATCTGTTTTTTCTATTTTTTGTTCTGCATTTTCGCTTTCTCCAGTAGGATGAAATACCCATACTTCAGATACAGCCCTTACCTCTCTTGCTATTTTTTGTGGAAGTCCCTGAGTAAATTTTGAAATGGTATTAAACCTATAAGAAATAATTTGGCTATAACTTGTACTATTATTTCTATGCCAAAAGTTTTTAATTGTACGATACTTAAACTCGAAAATTATACTTCTCATATATGTACCATTTAAGTATATGTCTAATCTTGCATCAGGTCTATTATGGGATTCTACTGTGTAAATTGGGTTGCTTTCAAGGTTTGTTTTGTTACTGTTTCTTGGGATTATAGCATCATAATATAGCTTTAATAAACAATTATCTCTTGTAAATTCCATGCATGTTCCCGGCATTAACATGGGAACTAAAAAAGTATTTTTTTTATTGTCAAATATCCATTCTTTTGCTCGGAAATTTACATTTTCACCTATTAGCATTCTGCAAATCCTTATATAGCACCATATTTCATATAACTTATTAGTTAATTTCCATGCGTGGGAATATTCTGAGTCTAATCTAATTTGAAATTCATTATTATTTAATTCCTGATAAAGTTTATACATTAATGAATATCGAGTATCCATAACAAGAACATGTGGTATGTAACCATCTTTCAACTGACTTATTTCATGATACCATGATTGGCTTTTTACAATATTAGATATTTTTAATATTTTTTGTGTAACCATTTCATATGATTCTAATTGATTAATTAGCAATAACCTGGAATTTACTTCAAGTTGATTACTTTTTATATTTTGGTAAGGTCTTAAGGATGTAATTTCTTTTTCTATGATTTTTTTAGATTCACTTACTAATTTCGTAAAGGTATCCAATTCACTTTCATAAAAATCAATAATCCTTCTTAACCATCGGTTTTCCTGAATATCATAACTAATTACCCGATTTGGTACCATCTAAACCAATATTTTTCCTAATTAAATCCTGAGCTAATCCTTTTAATTCTCTTTCTAAATCATCCTTAAGTAAATCCCACTCATTAATGGTTAAATGTTGGGGAACTACTTCAACTAGAGAGAAGTAATCTCTATCTTCATATTTAATATGTAATTCGTATTTTCCAACTCTTATACCGTAAAATTCATTGTCATATGAATATAATGGATATTTTTTGCTGCTTGGCTGCAAATATGGTAATCCTTCTTCATCAATTAGCACATATTGTTCAGGCATTAATTCTAATCCTTCTAAATATAGTCGTGCCGTATTATCTTCATCCTCAAAAAGAATATAAACTGGAGCGCCTTATGGGTATAAAAATAGCCAATTATTTTGTGATAACCAGGTATCAACAATAATCGGCTCCAGATATTATTTCTCTATATAATAGTTGCCGATAGCCTTTAAATATACGCTATCGCTTCATTGTTTATCACTTATCGCTGGATTCCATTGCATGAAATCCAGAAAATAGAACTATAATATGTTACATTATTCTGTTTCAAACTTTGTGAATTTGTTACTTTGTTAAATATACTGGTTGATTTTATAGCAATGTCTCCTTCTGTAATGTTTTATTTACAATTCCTAGTAATTGCATATAGCACATTATTTTCATATTGTAAAGATGTAAAAACCTGCACTCTAAATATAAATTAATCTTGATAATCTATCAATATCTTGATATAATATTGATATAAGGAGGTGAGCCATATGCCATCAATCAGACCAAGCTCAGACCTACGAAATTCCTACAACCAGATATCCGAATACTGCCATGACAACTCCGAGCCTGTGTATATTACTAAAAACGGAAAAGGCGATCTTGTAGTATTAGATATTGAGACCTATGAAAAGCTCGTAGGCTGTTTTGAACTAAGCGCGCTCCTAGACCAAGGCCTAGAGGATGTAAAACAAAAGAATTATAAAAATGCAGATGAATTCTTTGATGAATTAGAAGGTAGGTACAAAGATGTCAAGCTATAATATTGTTATTACAGAAGCTGCACAGCGCGACTTGCTTGACATCTTTGATTATATCGCATTTGAATTGCGTGAATCGGAATCAGCAAGCCGTCTGCTGTCTAAAATCAGAGCTAAGATAAAGTCCTTAGAAGAATTTCCGGATAGGGACAACATGATTTCCGAACCGAAATATAAGTTTCAAAATATAAGATGGTGTCCGATAGAAAATTATTTTATTTTCTATCAGGTATCTGACGTACAAAACCAGGTTTTTATTCTTCGTGTCCTATATAAAAAACGTAACTGGGAGCATCTATTATCCCCCAGTTAGTATCTAAAGCCTATTCACTTATTTTTCAAACTGTCTTCCCTTATGATGAATAAAGAATGCTATCCACTTCACTTGAATATGGAACAGATGTAGAAGCACCTGCACGGGTAACCGCAATGGATGCTGCAACTGTGGCTCTTACCAAAGAACTTTCAATGTCAATATTATTTGATATCGAAGCAATATAATATCCACAAAAAGTATCCCCTGCACCGGTAGTATCTACTGCAGTCACCTTTCGAGGCGGAATAAAATACTGAATATCCTTTTTCTTATAAATACTTCCTTCTATGCCCAAGGTTAAAATAATCTCTGCATTCGGATATTTATTTTGTAAGGTATCTAATATTTCCTGTGGCTCCTTTTTATCCGACAAATAGCTTCCTTCTATTTCGTTCAGCATAAAGGTATCAACTAATTCTAATGGATAATCTGCCATTTCTGCTGTAATTGGAGACGGATTAAAAATTACAGCAGAAATGGCAGATTATC
>CALDJN010000345.1 GCA_937901695.1 uncultured Anaerocolumna sp. | reverse complement strand
GTTTGCTATTAAATATTGGTAACTTTAATGCATAGATTAAACCGCCAATTGTATAGATAACGCCACCCGCCAGCAGCCAGCCAAAAGCAGCAGGTGATAAAACACTCAGCAATGGTGTAAATGCCAATACACACGTCCATCCCATGGTAATATAAATAACTGAGGAAACCCATTTGGGGCAATACACCCAAAAGGCTTTAAGACAGATGCCTAGAATAGCCATACTCCATACAACAACAAGCAACCTAAGACCAACTATACCCTTTAGGGCAATAAGACATATGGGTGTATAAGTTCCAGCGATTAATATGAAAATCATCATATGATCAAACTTTTTTAAACGACGGTTAATCTTGTCTGATAAATCAAAGGTATGATATACTGTACTTGCAGTATATAATAAGATTAAGCTTAGTGCAAAGATGCCTAAGGAGAGTACATGTACTTTCTCCGGGGAATCAGAAGCCCTGATTAGTAGCGGAAGGGCAGAAAATACTGCCATTAGCATGCCGATGAAATGTGTAATTGCGCTGCCCGGATCTTTCAATTTCTTAATTTTTTGAGACATAAAATCATTTTCCTTTCTTATTATATAATTTATATATTAAAATATATAATGTAAAATATTACAAACGATTTGAATTATAGCTATTTAGTTAATATGGTTCTTAACTCTACTAATAAGTTATTTATATCATATGACATAGTTTTAAAAACTATGTAATGCATAAGCCAATACTACACCTTAACAAAATAAATTTCAATAGGCAATTTATTTTAATGTAAAAAAGTTCAACTATTTTAGATAATTATGTATTTCGATATTACTTCGATATTGCATCAAAGGAGGGTTAAATTAATGGATATTCAGTTAGGAGATATATTAAAGCTAAAGAAACAGCATCCATGTGGAAGCAGCCAATGGGAGGTTTTAAGAGTGGGAGCTGATTTTCGTTTGAAATGTATGGGATGTGGACATCAAATTATGTTACCTAGAAAGCAAGTTGAAAAAAACATTAGGCAGATAACAAAAAAACAAGAGTAAAAATAAACCTGCGTAAGGTATGTGGTTCTGCATAATGTTTCCTGCAAGATTAGAGAAAATTAAGTGTATAAGTTTATGATGTTGAATCAAGGAATTAAATCGTTACAGTTTAGCTGCTGATTGAACTATAACGATTATGTAATCCAGGTTCTTAAAACTACACAAAATAAATATAAAACAGATAAATAGTCAGGCGCTCGTTAAAACGCTGGAATCGAGGGAATATGTACAAACCACTTAAAATTGGTAATTTAATTTCTAAACTTCCTATCATACAAGGCGGCATGGGAGTTGGTATCAGTCTAAGTTTGCTTGCAGGAGCTGTATCAGCCGAGGGTGGTATAGGGGTAATCTCTACAGCTCAAATTGGTTTTACAGAACCAGATTTTGATGCCAATCCATTAAAAATCAATTTAAAAATGATTGGAGAACATATAAAAAGAGCTAGAAAAATCGCACCAAATGGTATACTGGGCGTAAATATTATGGTGGCTACCCAGAATTATGCTTCCTATGTAAAAGAAGCCATAAAAAATGGAATTGATTTAATTATATCAGGTGCAGGCTTACCTATTGAACTTCCTTCCATTGCCAAAGGAAGTCAGACCAAGCTAGTGCCAATCGTATCTTCTTTAAAAGCTGCTAATATTATATTAAAAATGTGGGATAAAAAAGATAATACAACGCCGGATGCCATTATTATCGAGGGACCGAAAGCCGGAGGCCATTTAGGATTTAAAGCGGAGGAACTGGAGAATATTAACCCATCTGAATACGATGAGGAGATTAAGAAAATTATTGAACTTGCAAAAAGTTACGGAACAAAATATGAAAAAGAGATACCGATTATCGTTGCAGGTGGCATTGAGAATAAAATGGATATGGAACATTACCTATCCTTAGGAGCAGATGGTATTCAGGTAGCTACTAAATTTGTTACTACAGAAGAATGCGATGCGGATATCAAATATAAAGAAGCTTATATTAACTGCAAAGAAGAAGATATCATTATAGTAAAAAGTCCGGTAGGAATGCCCGGACGAGCAATTAAGAATAAATTTATGGAACGTGCAGAATTAGGAAGAATCCCGATTAAAAAATGCCATCATTGTATTATACCATGCAATCCTGCCACTACGCCATACTGCATTACTGATGCTCTTACCAATGCGGCAAAAGGTAATTTAGATGAAGCATTATTATTCTGTGGCGCCAATGCTTATAAGGAAACAAGAATAAGAACGGTAAAGGAAGTTTTAGCTGATTATTTTGGATAATTTTATTAAAAATCACGAAATTCCAGGAAGATTGATTAAAAAGCAAAAATTGCTTGCATTGCCTGGCAAACTATGATAGAATTTATATTCGTGATATGCTATACAAAATTTTCCTTGCTCTTTCGAAAGAATGGGCCAGAGACCAAAAGGAGGTGCAAACAACTATGAACAAATATGAATTAGCCTTAGTTGTAAATGCAAAAATCGAGGATGAAGCCAGAACAGCAACAGTAGATGCCGTTAAAGAACTTATTACTAGATTTGGCGGTACAATTACTAATGTTGATGAATGGGGTAAGAAAAGATTAGCTTACGAAATTCAAAAAATGAAAGAAGGTTTCTACTACTTCATCCAATTCGAATCTGAACCAACAGCTCCAAGAGAAATCGAACAAAGA
>CALDJN010000344.1 GCA_937901695.1 uncultured Anaerocolumna sp. | reverse complement strand
CTCTTTACTCTTGCCGCTTCCCAATCTTTTTCGTACTGTTGTGGCGATGCAACAATGTATTTTGCCGCTTCCTTTTGTTCATTAAGTGCATTGATATAGGATACAGCGCTTTCTTTTAATTTAGAATCTTTAAACTTCTCATCCATATATTTTGATATGCTATCCAATTCTGAATCTACAAGTTTTTCATAATATTCCTTGTGTTCCTTACTATAGGATGCAATATCTTGAGTTTTATCATCATGTTCACTATCAAAACTCCATCTAGTTTCCAATCCCTTTGCCAAATCTTTCATAAAATCTTCATCTGCAAAATATTCTTCCTCTTTAGCATTCGCTTTCTTGTCGCTACACGCCACAAGTGACAGTGCCATTGTCAATAATACCACCATTGCAAATATTCTTTTTTTCAATCTTTTGTTCCTCCCTCACATTAGTAATTTTATGATAAATATGACATTATTTCTCAATCCAATCTGTATTACTCTTGTATTGCTGTTACGACACCATCTTCAAGATAAATATATCTATCGTTACCATAAACCCATTGCTCACGAATACCATTAGCAGTAGTAGTCTTGTTTATCTCCTCTGGACATCCCCAAGATGACTCTTTAACACCGTTTTCGCTCATGCCCATTGATGGTTCTGCCTTAGGCATATCTTCAGTAGTGTTTCCTTGATCCACACTTTTTTGACTATTCGCCAATGCCAATTCATCCATTTGAGACTTATATTCATCTACAAGATTCAGATAAGTTAACTCATTAAGCAAATAATTGTATGAGGTTTCTGCATTGGACTTATCCGTATCCCTTTTATATTTTTCTATAACACTTTTAATTCCGTCATCCCATTCCTCTTTATAACTGTTATATATGATATAAGGAAAAACCTTATTTCCATAATTCTCATCCGGTCTTTCAATCATAAAATATAAGTACTCAACTACACTCGAAATTCCATATTCTCTATACTCCAATTCAGCATTTGGTAATGTCATATCGGATTTTTTTATAGCTTCTACTAAGTCATTTGGATTGCATTCAAAATCAAATGTTGTATTGTTAATAACGTATTCAAGGGTTGAAACATATGATGAATAAAAAGTGGATATTTGATCATTAGCGTATTTTCCACTAGTCAACATATCTTGTCTAATATTCGCTACATCCATAATTGCTCGGCAACCTTCTACAGCAGAAAATGTCCTCTGGCTATATTTTGATAGTTTGTCTGTTTCATTCTTAATATTTACTTCTGCCTTTTCTATGTTTTCTTCAGGATTTGCAATTACTTCTTTGCCTTTGCTGTTTTCATTACTTCTATTTAGTGTTAGTGGAAAGAAAATGACTCCCACCAATAGTAGTCCTAGAAATATTAACAAAATAGATATTTGTATGTACTTTTTATAATTCTTTGCCTTTTTAAAATTCAAAGATTCTGGTAAGTGGAAACTGACACTTTTCTTCTTACTTGCAATTAATTCCTCCTGATCTTCCATCTTGCTCTTTGTGCCATTTGGGAACTCACATGCTGGATACCCACAATTTGGACACGCTTCCGCCTTGTCACTAACCTCTTTCCCACATTCCGGACACTTGATTAATGCCATCTTTAGTTTCCTCCCTCATACTCTTTGATTTTTCTTAAAAGACCTCTGTAAACCCTGTCTCTCAATAAATCTATATTACCACAATTTTCCAAAAATTCCGACATAAAATCCGGATTATCTTCAAAGAATTTTTCCTGCTCATCACGTGACAGATGTATGATGTATTCTTCATAGAAACCCATGTCATCCCCCGTTATGAATTTATGGAATCTTTCATGTTGCTCTGGTGTCAAATAACTCCTCCTCAACTTTTGTAAAACAGAACCACCAGAAAATAATCCAGTGGCTCCTTGATTCGATCTATATTACTCATTCCAATTATCGTAGGTCTTTTCACCCTGTTTATCTGCCCAGTCATTGTATGATTTAACCGCATCATATTCCTCTTCTGTCATTTCTTCCCCAGTTACATATTTTTCATATCCCGATTCAAGAGTTTCGTCATAATCATTACTGGTACATCCCACAAGAATAGCCGGGAATGAAGCAGTCAATAATAAAACTATTAAACCCTTTGTTGCTTTCTTCTTAATATTCATTGCCACACCCACACGTAGGCTTTTATTGTGTAAATCCTTCATTCTACATTCCTCCATTTTTCGCTACTTTAGATAGTTTGATTATATTACTGGTATCCCCTCAAGTCAACTATATAAAATTAAAATCAACCAAATAAACACCATTATTATAGTACACTTGTTCAAAGGAGATTTTGAAATGGTTGACTTTGGAAACACACTAAAAACATTAAGAGTAAAAAACAATATAACGCAAGCGCAATTAGCTCAAAAATTAGGTATCACTAAATCTGTAATCAGTGCTTATGAAACTGGGCTGCGTATGCCGTCTTATGACATACTCATTCATATTGCAAAAGTTTTCAATGTGACCACTGATTATCTGCTTGGCTTGGAAAGTAAACATAACATTGATTTGTCCGGCATCTCACAGGAAGAAAAGGATGCTCTGCTGAAATTGATAAAAGCTATGATACGAAATTAGCTTCTTCTCATATGGATAATCCTGTGTTTACTATCTCGGGCAGCAGGCGAAAAAAATAAGGCATACCAAGTATTTTCACCTGATATGCCCTATCACTAATCTGTAATCTCAATTTTCCAATTTATCATTGCATCATAAACCTTGTCCGGTATCTTCGTTTTATACTGCTCTGCCATATCCTTAATAAAATTTTCCTTGTAATCTTTATATCTAGCAAAAGCACTATCAATATCCTCAAATGTGCCAAGTTTTATTTGCTTCCCCATAAACGCCATACAAGTTCTATATTTCCCCTTTTCTTTTTCAAAATACACACCAAGGGGAAACTCTCCTCTCACTTTCTTTCCATTTACAAATAAGGTATTAATACAATGGGGAACAAAACAACAGGTGGTGGGACTGTAAATCTTATTTCCCTTAAACAAAATGTCTTTATCCAAATCCAATGGCTTATCTCCATACTTGTTCTTTTCATACCAAACCTTAAAATTACTAAAGTTAAGCCATTCCTCACAAACCCTACACTCCTTATATTGCGGCTGTTTTTCATGGAATTTCTTATTATAGCAGCGATTCAACATATCATGCCATCTCATATATGTTTCTGACTTGAAATCTATGTCTTCACTTCCACGGTATCCAATATTGCACATAATAGGCTGCATAGCTTTTAAGCTCCAATCAAGAGGCTTAAATTTAATATCATTCATAACTTTTAATATAAATTGTTCAGAATCATCTTCAGTTTTATTATAATGTGCTTTTACAATTCTATACTGTTCTTGATTCAAAGGATAAAGATTTTGATAATAAAAATCCTGCTTGTTACCTCCTCTATGCCAAATATAAATATTATTTGCTACATCAGGATTTACAATAAACTCTTCTACCACCGCTTTAGCAGCATAAAGTACTTTACACGTATATTGCCATTCACCATCTGAATAAATATTTTTTCGTAACGAGTATTTTAGATTACCGTTGTTATCATAGCTACCCTGTATCAAATTGTATTTACCATATGTTTTTCTAATTACCCGTCCGTAATTTGAAAGCCAAGCGTCTCTATAATCCATTAGCCTCACAAACTGTTCATCCTCACCGATTAAATCAATTTTTATATTCTTTAAATTCAATATTCTTTCCGGTTTAATGTCCTTAAAACAGCGATTTATTATAATCCGAGTTTCTTCGCTCAATTTATTTTTCTTTTCGGCTCTTAACTGATACCTGCATTGTTTACAGGTGGATATATAATATGGCTTCCCCTGTTTAGGTTTCATCAATTCGTAACTGCTCAGCGGCAAGTCTCTCCCACACCTATTACATTTCTTGGTTTCTTCAATTTTATTGTCATTCATTAGACCTCCTTTATGTCAATCAAAAAACTCAAGAAGGTAAACTTCCTGAGCCTTGATGTTGGCTTTCTTTTACTTCCTGTCAACTGGGAACTACCATACCTTAAAGGTGTATGTTTACCTACAACATAACTGTCTCAAATCTTCATTTTCTTCACTATTCAAAATCATCATCAATCGGAACATCCCGCAAACTACCGGGAATCTCCTTATTCGTTTTCTTATAGTACCTATTCAATGGATTCAATATATGGTTCTTACTAAATGTCAATTTCACTGCCACATGTTCCGGATAAACTATTGGATCACCAAAATTACTCAGTGTCTTCTCGTTAACCAATCTATGCCGAAATGTAAAGAACCCTCTCAGTGACACCTGATGATTCTTGATTATGGAATCTCTCAACTCTTCCATAAAAACCGTTATGATTTCCTTGATTGCTTTCTTGTTATACAGCGGTAGCTTTTCAGCAGTTGCTTCT
>CALDJN010000343.1 GCA_937901695.1 uncultured Anaerocolumna sp. | reverse complement strand
CAATCAAAGCAGGTAATATTTACATTGGAAAACGAAGAATACGGTTTGGATATTATGATTGTAAATGCTATCGAAAAATACACCGATATTGTCAGAGTTCCCAATGGACCAGAATGTATTAAAGGTATTATAAACCTACGTGGAGAGGTAATTCCCGTTTACAGCCTTCGTAAAAAATTTGGCTTAGAAGAAAAGGCAATTGATGAAAATACCAAATTGGTGATTACAAAATCCAATAATATTATGATGGCATATGAAGTGGATGCTGTGAAAGAAATTATTGAAATTCCAGATGAAAGTGTTAGCGAAACCCCGGTAATAGTAAAAAGCAAGAATACAACTTATATAAAGAGTATAGCAAATATAAACGGACGCATGATTATACTTCTTGACCATAATGGAATATTAACAGATAAAGAACAAGAAAATATAGAGCTGTTAATGGAAAATCAATAGAAGATATTTCCTGTCTAAATTACGCATTAACATGTTGACACATTAATATATTAATAAGAAGAGTTATCTCAAAGTTGTCAAGGGATGGCTCTTTTTGTATTTTTTAGCTACAATTCAGCCTATGGCATCTCACTGAATTGTAACATTTTCCGCCTATGGCATCTCACGGGGTGAATTGTAACATTTTCTGACTATAAAATGAAAATTTATTTGAAAACCAGTTGAAATCTAAAATAAATTGTGTTAGTATATCTTTCTATGGGAGACATGTGTGTTTCTAGTAAAAACAAAGGCAAAAGGATGAAGGGTGAATAGGATGGATGAAGGTAAGTATTATATTGTAAAGAAAAAAGCAGTACCAGAAGTATTACTGAAAGTGGTTGAAGCAAAAAGACTTTTAGATTCTGAAAAAGTTATGACAGTTCAAGAGGCTGCAGATATAGTTGGAATAAGCAGAAGTTCTTTTTATAAGTATAAAGATGATATATTTCCATTTCATGAAAACGCAAGAGGTAAAACCATTACGTTTATGCTACAGGTAGATGATACTCCAGGTTTACTATCTTGTGTATTGAACTGTGTTGCGAAAAATAATTCTAATATACTAACTATACATCAAAGCATCCCAGTAAATGGTATAGCCTCCTTAACCTTAAGTATTGAAATTTCACCTCAAGTTTTAGATGCTTCAGCAATATTTGATGAAATAGAAGCTTTAGAGGGAATTCATTATCTTAAAATATTAGCAAGGGAGTAATTCGTTGATAAATAAATTAGCCAACGAATAAAATAATTAACGAGTAAATTAACTAATGAATAAATAACAAACAAATAAATTATAAACCAATAAATTTATTGATTGATAATTAAACCAAGGATAAAAACATTTTATAGAGCAAGGCAAAAAACAGCTTGGCATATGCAGAAAGAGGCGGATATGGTAAATATAGCGGTATTAGGATATGGCACAGTAGGATCAGGTGTTGTTGAAGTATTAGATTTAAATAGAGACAGTATTAACAAGCGTTGCGGAAGAGAAATAAATTTAAAATATATTTTAGATTTAAAGGAATTTCCAGGAACCCCCATAGAACATAAAGTGGTTCATGATTATAATATTATTGTAAATGATCCTGAGGTTCAAATTATAGTTGAAGTTATGGGAGGAGTAGAACCGGCATACTCATTTGTAAAAGAGGCAATTTTAAAAGGGAAAAGTGTATGTACCTCCAATAAAGAATTGGTTGCAAAACATGGTGCTGAACTATTAGCTCTTTCCAAAGAAAGAAATGTAAATTTCTTATTTGAGGCAAGTGTTGGGGGAGGGATTCCTATTATCCGTCCTTTAAACCAATCTTTAACAGCAGATGAAATTGAAGAAATCACTGGTATTTTAAACGGAACCACCAATTATATTTTAACCAAAATGAGCGAAGAAGGTGTTGATTTTGAGTCAGCATTAAAGGAAGCTCAAGCGAAAGGTTATGCAGAACGTAATCCAGAGGCAGATATAGAAGGTTATGATGCATGTAGAAAAATTGCTATTCTATCCTCATTGGCATTTGGCATGCAGGTAGATTTTGAAGATATCTATACAGAAGGAATCTCTAAAATAACCGATGTCGATTTTAAATATGCCAAAGAATTAGGTGCAAGGGTAAAATTGCTAGGTACAAGTAGAAAAGAAGGAGAAGGGGTTTATGCAATGGTAGCCCCTATGATGATAAATGCAAATCATCCCCTCTATTGTGTAAACGATGTATTTAACGGAATATCTGTTAGAGGTAATGTAATTGGTGATGTAATGTTTTATGGCAGTGGTGCTGGTAAACTTCCAACAGCCAGTGCAGTAGTAGCTGATGTAGTGGATGCTACAAAACATCTGGGAACCAATATTATGACTATATGGAGCAGCAAGAAGCTTGATTTACTAGATGTAAAAAAGGCTTCTCATAGATTCTTTGTCCGAATTGGTAAAGATAATGAAGAAATAAAAGAAAAAGTTTCTCAAATTTTTGGTCGGGTCCAAGTGGTAAAAGCCAAGGATGTTACGAATGAATACGCTTTTATAACAGACTCCATGGCAGAAGAAGAATATAGTGAAAAAGCAGCTAATTTAACAGACATTGTAAGTATGATTCGAGTAAGATTATAAGAAGTTTATAAAAGAGGACATATACAGGGCTTATCGTGAAAAAAGACATAATTTAATATTTAATGGTATCTTCATTTTAAGTTATGAAGATACCTAGGGGGGAAGAAAGGATTTCATAATGAAATATATTATTGTGTTAGGTGATGGTATGGCGGATGAGCCTATAAAAGAGTTAGATGGTAAAACACCTTTAGAGTATGGCTCTACACCAACCATGGATGAATTATCAAAGAAGTCGGAAATTGGAATATGCTACACTATACCGGAAGGAATGAAACCGGGAAGTGATACTGCTAATTTATCTGTACTTGGATACGATCCCAAGTTATACTATACAGGACGTTCTCCTTTGGAAGCATTAAGTATTGGAGTGAATATGAAAGATACTGATATTGCATTAAGATGTAATATGGTAACTTTATCTGATGATAATCTTCCTTATGAAGAAAAAACTATTCTGGATCACAGCTCAAGTGAAATATCAACGGAAGATGCAGCAGTATTATTGGAAGCAATTCGGGGAGAATTAGAAAATGATATTTATAAATATTATTTAGGTACAAGTTATAGACATCTTACTATATGGGACAATGGGGAAGTTGTAGATTTAACTGCTCCTCATGATATATTAGGTAAGGTAATAGGCACATATTTACCCAATGATGCATATTTAAAAGATATGATGAAAAAAAGTTATGATATATTAAACAATCACCCTTTAAATGTGGAAAGGGCAAACCGGGGATTAAATAAAGCCAATTCCATATGGTTTTGGGGCGCAGGGACAAGACCTAAATTAACATCTTTTGAGGATAAATTTAATAAAAAGGGAGCTATGATTTCGGCAGTAGATCTTTTAAAAGGCATTGCCGTTGGCGCCAATATGAAGGTTATTCATGTAGAAGGTGCAGATGGTACTCTCCATACTAATTATGAGGGAAAAGCCATGGCAGCAGTAAAAGAACTTACTGAGGATAACCAGGATTTTGTATATATTCATGTGGAAGCCCCAGATGAAATGGGTCATCAAGGTAGTGTATCTAATAAAATAAAGTCAATTGAATATTTGGATCATAAAGTGATAAAGGTAGTAAAAGAACAAATGGAGGCAACTGGTATCGATTATAGAATGTTAATTATGCCAGATCATCCAACACCAATCCGTTGTAGGACACACACGAGTGATCCGGTTCCCTACCTGTTATATGACAGCACAAACCAATTATATAATAATTGGAATTATAACGAGGAAGAAGCTAGAAACAGTGGTAATGTAGTAGAACATGGATGGGAAATAATCAATAAGCTATTTGAAAGATAATCAAGGATATTAGTATTTATAGAGGTTTAGCTTGTTTAATAAATAATAGGAGGCATTATATGTTAATTGTTAAAAAGTTCGGTGGAACATCAGTAGCCGATAAAGAAAGAATTTTTAATGTTGCCAGAAGGTGTATTGAAGACTATAAAAAAGGTAATGAGGTTGTTGTTGTACTATCTGCAATGGGAAAACAAACAGATGTACTTTTAACCCAGGCAAAAGATGTAAATCCTAATGCATCAAAACGAGAAATTGACATGTTGCTGACAACAGGAGAGCAGATTTCAGTATCGTTAATGGCGATGGCTATGAATTCTTTAGGAGTACCAGCCGTTTCTTTAAATGCCTTTCAAGTGGCAATGCATACAACCTCAGTTTATGGTAATTCCAGAATAAAAAGAATTGATGTAGATAGAATTCATAATGAACTGGATAATAATAAAATTGTTATAGTTACAGGTTTTCAAGGTATAAACAGTTATGGAGATTATACTACCTTAGGACGCGGGGGGTCAGATACGACT
>CALDJN010000342.1 GCA_937901695.1 uncultured Anaerocolumna sp. | reverse complement strand
AAATTCAACGCGTTGAATTTTCACTCAGAATGACATATTTCTATAATGGTTTTAGGCTTACTAATGGCTGGCCATATTCAATCATGTCTTTATTCATTACTAGGATTTCTTCCACTATGCCATCATACTCGGATTCAATTTCATTCATTAATTTCATAGCTTCTACTATACCAATAACCTGACCTTTTTTTATTACATCACCAACAGATATATATGGTTCGCTTCCTTCGGCTTTTGCTATATAGAAGGTTCCTACCATTGGTGAAGATATAATTAGATTATTAGACTTGTTTGAGTTTTCTGGCTGATTGGTATCGACGGCGATTTGGGCAGGTGCACTTCCCGGAGTATCATGATATTGGCCATTACGATTAATCTGCAAGGATAATCTGCTGCCTTCTTCTTCATATTCAAAAGATGTTAAAGATGATTCGGATACTGTTTTAATTAACTTAATTATATTCTCCATTTCCATGGTTAATTTCCTCCTAGCCTACATACTTCTTAACTAATAAGCTTCCGTTATGTCCACCAAAACCCAATGAATTACTGATTGCATAATTCACTTCTTTTCCAGTTTCTGGTTCTTTCGTATAATTTAAATCTAATTCTTCATCAGGAATCTGATATCCAACGGTAGCATGGATGTAATTTTCCATAACAGATTTTATACAAGTAATGAATTCTACTGCACCAGCTGCACCTAATAAATGTCCTGTCATGGATTTAGTTGAATTTACATTTAATCTATATGCATGGTCGCCAAAGGCTTTCTTGATTGCTCTAGTTTCAAATAAATCATTGTGATGAGTACTCGTTCCATGAGCATTTACATAATCAACATCTTCAGGTTTAATACCTGCTTCGTTAATTGCAAATAACATAGCTCTTGCTGCACCGTCTCCGTCTTCGCTTGGAGAAGTTATATGGTAAGCATCACAAGTTGCACCATAACCAACAAGTTCTCCTAAGATGTTAGCACCTCTTGCTACGGCATGTTCATAAGATTCTAATACAACTACACCTGCACCTTCGCCCATAACGAATCCACTTCTTTCTTTGTCAAATGGAATAGAGGCTCTGGTTGGATCTATTGCTGAGGTAAGAGCTGTTAAAGAACTAAATCCTGCAATTCCAAGGGGAGTAATGGCTGCTTCTGTACCACCTGCTATCATTACATCTGCTTCATTACATTGAATATAACGGTATGCATCACCTATGGAGTGTGTTCCGGTAGCACAGGCAGTTACGATGTTGGTACACTTTCCTCTTAAACCATAAGCAATGGCAACATTTCCGGCAGCCATATTAGAAATCATCATAGGTACTAAAAGGGCAGACACTCTCTTAGGGCCTTTTTCTAATAACCTTTCATGGTCTTTTTCAATTGCCTGGAGACTTCCGATACCAGAACCGACGGATACACCGATTCTTGTTGTGTCTTCCTTCTCTAAATCTAGTTTAGCATCTGCAATAGCCTGACCAGCAGCTGCCACAGCAAATTGTGAGAATTTTTCCATTCTTTTTGCTGCTTTTGGATCCATATACTGTGTAGGGTCAAAATCATCTACCTGAGCGGCTAATTTTACTTTATATTCTGTTGTGTCAAAATATGTCAATGGCTTAATAGCCACCTTTTGTGCTTTGATGTTATCCCAAAATGTGTCAATATCATTGCCAAGTGGGGAAATAATCCCCATACCTGTAATTACTACTCTTTTCATTTTTATCTCCTTTATTTTATACGAAAACCCTGGCTGTTGAAAAATCTATCAGGCATACTACATGCCAAGTCCTCCATCTACCTGAATGGTCTGACCGGTAATATAAGGTGCTTTATCGGAAGCCAAAAATGCAACTGTTTCTGCAATGTCTTCAACTTCTCCCAATCTCTTTAATGGGATTAATTCGGCTACCTTTTCTTTCAAATCTTCCCTTAATACTGCAGTCATATCTGTATTAATATAGCCGGGAGCTACTGCATTAACAGTAATTCCTCTGGAGCCTAATTCTTTGGCTAAGGACTTTGTGATACCGATAACCCCTGCTTTTGCAGCGCAATAATTTGCCTGTCCAGGATTACCAACTACACCGGATATGGAAGATATATTGATGATTCTGCCTTCCTTTTGTTTTAACATAATTTTGGAAACTTGTTTTAAGCAGTTGAATACGCCTTTTAAGTTTGTATTAATTACTGCATCAAATTCTTCTTCTGACATTTTTAAAATCAGATTATCTCTTGTGATTCCTGCATTATTTACTAATATATCAATTCTTCCATATTCTTTTATGATATTAGAAAACATTGTTTTCACTGCTTCAAAGTCAGCTACATCTGCCTGATAGGCTACAGCAGTTCCACCATTTTCTATAATTTGATTTACTACTTCATCTGCTTTTCCTTTTGATCCACAGTAATTTATGACCACTATTGCACCATAATGAGCAAGGGTAAGAGCTATTGCTCTTCCTATTCCTCTGCTGGCACCTGTTACCAAAGCAACTTTATTCTTTAGCATGATAGTACCTCCTGTAACTTCTCTAAATCTCTTACATGTTCTATATTGATTACTTTACATGATTTATCTATCTTTCTTATAAAACCAGTTAGTGTTTTTCCTGGACCTATTTCGATAAAGGTATCTACTCCATCTGCAATCATATTTTCAACACTTTGCTGCCATTTTACAGAAGAATAAACCTGCTTTCCTAAAAGTTCACTTATATTTTTATTACTTTTTATAAATTCTGCATTTACATTTGTAACATAAGGTATACTAGGGTTATAAATTGTAATATCACCTAATATTTCATATAACTTCTCTCCTGCTTCTTTTAGCATAGGAGAATGAAAAGGTCCGCTTACATTAAGAGGGATTACTCGTTTGGCACCCTTTTCCTTTAATGCCTCACTTGCTCTCTCTATTGCTTCTTTTTCTCCAGAGATTACCGTTTGACCTGGGCAGTTATAATTGGCAACGATTACAGTCCCCTCTGTTTCCTCACATACTTTTTCAATGGTTTCATTATCTAAGCCAAGAACTGCTGCCATACCTCCAATTCCTGGTTTCACAGCGTTCTGCATTAATTTTCCTCTTTGACGGACTACTTTAATTCCTTCTTCAAAGGTCATAACGCCACTTGCCATCATGGCAGGATATTCACCTAAGCTTAATCCTGCACAAATATCAGGTTCTATGCCAGATTTATTTACCTGCAACAGCATAGCCATACAGGTTGTAACCATTGCAATCTGCGTGTATTCTGTTATATTAAGATGTTCATTTTCCTCAAAACAAAGTGCTGCCATGTCCATTCCTAATATACTGGCAGCCTTTTCGTATATGTCCTTTGAATCTTCAAAGTTATCATAAAAGTCTTTGCCCATGCCGGCATATTGCGCCCCTTGACCTGGAAAGATAAATGCGATTTTTCCCATACTTATATTCTCCCTTTATTGTTAGACTTCATTATTTATTTAATTTTGTCCAAAGGTAAAGCTGATTTACCCTGATTAACGATATTGTCAGGCTTCATTACTTATTTAACTTTGAGAAGTTTATCTGCTTCTTCAATGATTTCACTAATAATTTCTTTACAAGATTGTTCTTTGGAAACTAAACCGGCAATTTGTCCTGCCATAACTGATCCATTGTTAATATCACCTTCAACAACCGCTTTTCTTAAAGAACCAAGAGTTAGAAGTTCTAATTCTTCAAAGCTCTTTCCTTCTTGTTCTAATTTACTATATTGTCTTGTCATCTGATTACGTATGGAACGTACAGGATGACCTGTTGATCTTCCGGTAACTGTTGAATCAATATCTTTGGAATCAATAAGACGTTTTTTATAATTAGGATGAACAATGGATTCATGAGATACAACAAATCTGGTTCCTATTTGCCCAGCTTCTGCACCTAGCATAAATACAGCAGCAAGGCCCCTTCCATCACCAATTCCACCAGCTGCAATAACTGGAATACTTACTGCATCTACGATTTGCGGGATTAAGGCCATAGTAGTTAATTCCCCAATATGACCACCTGCTTCGCATCCTTCAGCTACAACTGCATCTGCCCCATACTTTTCCATCCTTTTTGCTAAAGCAACGGAAGCTACTACTGGAATCACTTTTATTCCTGCTTCTTTCCATATAGGAATGTATTTTTCAGGATTTCCTGCACCAGTTGTAACTACTGCTACTTTTTCTTCTATTACCAGGTTAGCGATTTCAGAAGCATAAGGGCTAAGAAGCATAATATTTACACCAAAAGGCTTATCTGTTAATTCTTTTGTTTTTCTAATTTCTTCTCTTACCACTTCCACAGGTGCGTTACCGGCTGCAATGATACCTAAGCCCCCTGCATTAGATACACCAGCAGCCAAATGATGTTCAGCAACCCATGCCATACCACCTTGAATAATTGGGTATTCAATATTTAATAATTCACTAATACGTGTCTTCATTTGATATCCTCTATTCCTTATCTAATTCATATAACAACTTCTTTATAGCTTGGAGATTCTTCGCCTTTCAGGCTCAGAATGACAATATTATTTTTGATTCTTCGGTTTTTAGGTCCAGAATGACAATGTTATTTTTGATTCTTCATCTTGGGAACTCAGAATGACAATATAATTACTCTATCCCTTTTTCTTTTAAGTAATTAACAACTTCTTCTACTGTATTAATACTAGCTAAATCTTCTGATGGAATCTCAATATCAAATTCTTCTTCTAATGCCATTACAACTTCGAATAAGTCTAAGGAATCTGCTCCTAAATCATCTTTAAATGAGGATGAAAGTGTAATTGTGCTTTCCTCTACATTTAATTGTTCTGCAATGATTGATTTAATTTTCTCTAACATTTCTTTTTTCTCCTTTAAAATCGTTTAATAAATTACCTGTATTCTCTTTTTAAATAATTTTATGCCACTTTTGTGCCGCACTATTAGTATGATTATAATGCTTAAAATTACTACAAATGTGGCAGCTATTCCCGAAATAACCTTAATTAGGTTTCGGATATTCTTTTTAAATATGCTGATACTTAATCCACGTGTATTTAAATTATAATCTTCCTTATCCTCTGTTGATGTGTCAGAAGTATCTGTATTTAAATAGTCAATATGGTTCTTTAAGGATTCCATTATATGTTTATTACCATATTCAACTATGTTATTATGATACGTTTTACCTGTTTCAATACTATCTTTCCTACTATCTGATTCCCTATTATCCTGTTCTGATGATTTTTCATATTCATTTTTATTAGAAAGAGATTGAAAGAAAGAGTTACCATTTTGTTGTTTTATTATCTTTTTTAATACTATACCAAGAAAAGATAGAATGCCTTTTTTCATATCTTTTTCCATGTAGTTATCTTGTAATAATTCAGGACTTAATTGTCCAATTATATTAATTAATAATGCTTCGTCCATGTTAACCTCTATTTCCGGCGCTTTAGCGCCTTTCTAATATATCCCTTTCTCAAATTCCTTTTTCATCTTTGTCCTTAATCTTGACAATCTACTGTCTACTGCAGTAACCGTCATTTTTGTTGATTTTGCAATATCCTTTGAGGATTGTAAATAAAAATATTTACGTATCACCAGCTCTTTATCAATTTCTTTTAAATGACCAATAATGTTACTTAATTGTTTAATATTTTCCTTACTAAACACCTTCCCCTCTACATTTTGGCTATTATCAATATAATATTTTGCAATATCAGAAATATCGTCAGGAAGCTCACTTTCTTCTCTTCTGCTTAAATCACGAAGTTTATTAATAGCTGTGTTACGCAAGATTATTTTTAGGTATGTTTTTAATGAAGCCTTTTCCATATCATATTGTTCTATATGATTCCAGATTTTTAAATAGGTATCATTGACACATTCCTCAATATCTCTTGAGCGGCTACCAAGTATAGTCTTTGCTATATGTATTAACAATTTTTCATACTTGTCAGCTAGTTTAGACAAACCTAATTCATTCTTTTCATAAATTAAGTCTATAATGGCCTCATCCTTCAAGTTTAAGCCTCCTTCCAAAACACTCAATTACTTATACACACAAATTTTGATTTTCTTGCAAAAATATTTGAAATTAATTTGAAATTCAAAGTATATTTTATTCTAATGATTTTATAGTGTATTTATAATAATTTAAATATAGATTTTGTGGTAAACTTTTAAAATTTTTCCATATACAATTTTTATTATGTACTGATGTATAGGTTTAAGTCAATATCTTTTTATGGTTTTTTTGTAATTACGTATAGTACTATATGGGAAAATAAAGGAGAAAAGTAAAAGAGGCTGAGATATCATAGTCTTAATAAACCCTGAAAAGGATTCGGTGTATAATAATACAGTTTGGCGTCGACTATCCAATCTAACCTTTGTAATCTTTCTAGTGGGTATACTTAAAGAAGATTAGATTTGCACATTTCATGAAGCGAAGCGTTTTGAACATGCAAGGGAAAAGCAGCCAAATATATTATTTTATTATACATTGAATCCTATCCACAGTGTAAATAAACTATTATGCAAAGCCTCTTATTGCTTGTTATAATTCAGCCTGTGGGATGTCACAGGCTGAACTGTTATTATTACTTCTTTCTTTACTCATTTAAACCATCATATATAGTATTCAGTAATTTATTATTATAATCCTGGCCTAATTCCCAAATCATCGCTCCTCCAAGTCCTTTCTCATTAACATAATTAGCTTTTATCTTTATAGATTTCTCACCGTCAAATGAAATAAATGTGGTACCATTAAATAGCCATGGAACCTTTGACTTTGTATGAAAATAATGTTTGTAACCCGGAGTATTTATATAGTATTCTATTAAATCTGCATAGCTTATTTGATTTAACCTGGAAAAGGGCTGATATAAACCATGATTAATGTCAGGTACATCTTCATATAAATGACCATAGAAAGGAATTCCCACTATTATTTTATTTTTTTGCAATCCTTCTTTTAACCATGCATAAATGCCTGCATCAACGCTCCATTTATCTTGGGGAGATACATCATTATTAATAAAGAGTGGCGAATTAAAGTCTGTATACTGGTCCATAGGACCATGAATATCATAAGACATTACATTTACATAATCTACATAATGGCTTAGTTTTTTAACTTCTATATTGTTCAAATAACTAATATCGGTAGCCCCTGCAAAAGTAAGTATATAATCTTTCCCATCTATTTTTCCCCTGGCATCGAGTTTTTCTCTTAGTTTTTTCATTAAAAGAGTAAAATTTTGCTTATCCTCGTTCCTGGTTATATTGGTTGGAAGCTGCACCGTGTTTTGCGTAGGCCCGGGCGGCATCTGCTCCCGGTTATATTGGTTGGATGACCGCCACCTACAGGATACTCCCAATCAATGTCTATCCCATCCAATTGATATTTAACAATAAAATCTACACAGCTATCAGAAAATATACTACGGGATTCTTCAGTTGGTGCAGCATCCGAAAAACTTTCTGACCAGCTCCATCCCCCAACAGAAATTAATATCTTAAGTTCTGGGTTTATTTTCTTTAAGCTATTTAATTGTTTTATATTTTTTTCATCTACATCAGGAAAACCAAGTGTTATCTTTAGGTCACTTCCTATGTTTGCAAAGGCATAATTAATATGAGTTAATTTTTCTGCATCGATTTTCTCAGGGGAAAAACCGGAATGGCTGGACCAGGCTGCATAATAACCAACTATTTTTTTTGCTTTGACTTCTTGATTTGTCTGTGTAATATTGAAAACTATTATAATGATAAGTAATATAGATAATAGTACCCCTATGGATAAAAGCAATAATTTAGATATATCTTTATGCATTCTCATGAAGATTCTCCTCTATAAACTATTTATAAGTGCATAAGTCCGTTTTTATAAGAGCATTTCATATCATATAGATTATTCTATACTTCTTAATTTTATGTCCTTAATCAAAGTGGATATTCGCAACAGGAGACTTCCCTGGTGATGTTAAAGAAGAACCTTTCCTGTTAAGGGTTGGTTTCCATCCGAATTAAGACTATCTCTTGAAGTACCAGTATGTGTATTGTTGGTTAAGTTGTCTGTTATGTTATTTTTTTGCATAATCTTCCCCAAAATAGTTGTGATATTTCCGGTTTTATTTGTACTGTCCATATTATTTTTAAGTTTGCCCTGATTTACTTCAGAATTTAATTTTTTAGCCTCATTTAAGGCGTAATCTTGCTTGGGCTCTGCTAGTACTTTATTAGCAATATAGAATGCCAAAAAGCCTAAAACAATTGCAATAATTAGAATTATAAAAGCATAGAGAAAGCTTGGTCTTCTCCCTCTTCTTCGCTTTCCTTTTTTTCTTCCACTATAGGCATTATTATAATTTAGATACATATCTTTTTTCTTCATCTTTTCTCCTATTTGTATTCCTATTGTGTCATCCTATTGTAAAATTGTTTGCCTCATGAGTATTCTTATGTAGAAAAAATAGGACATAATTGTTAGATATTATGGTTCATTTGCGAAATAATAATTCAATATTTTTTATTATTTAAAGATTAGTATAATTGACTATAAGATATTTTTCTGATGGTATATAGTATAACATGATTTTACACTTCGTTCTACTATGACTTAGACGTTAACAAGGCTTTAATTATCCGATATCTAGGTGAAATTAAGTCTAAATTATGGTATCAAGGATTTGTAAAGTCAAAAAGCTGGAATTAAAATATGAAAATTAAAATAAATTTACGTGTGAATGACTATCTTACTTCCTCAGCTATGCCGGGCGAAAAAACGCAACCCCCATGGCGCCTTTGCCACGGGGGTTGTATTAAAAAGGGGAGGATAAGAATTTGAGGTTTCATATGGACTCACCCTGTGTTATATGGTGTATCAGAAGGGAATATACTGGGATTTGTAATTCGTCTTGTTACATCCTGTGGTATAAAAATTGCGTAGAATGTTGCGTATAGACGAGGAAATAGCATAGAATTAATATCATGTTCGATTGTATCCATAGGGATTATATGGTAAGATAAATATAGGAGTAATCGGGGCAAGGTGTGTTAGCCTCCCGGAAGGGAGGTGGTGCCAATGAATTATGTTACATACAGTGATTTATTTACATTTGTATTAGTAATCATTGCACTGCTTACCTATTTAAATAATAGGAATAATAAGCAAAAAAAATAACTGCCCCTTGTCTTGCCGGACACCTAAGGGCAGTTACTAAACTGTAATTAGGAGGCTAACCACTTTGTGGTCGGTTACTCCTTTTCTTATATTCACTATAACATGGTTTTAAGTGAATGTAAAGTTATAGTTCGCTCACCCATATAATTATTATACGAGCGAATAAAATACATTACATTCCATTGTGCAACGAAGTACTCAAATTGGAGCATAAAAAAACTGCTTTTGAAAATTGCAATTATAGAAAGAAATCAAAAAGAAATTGACGGGGTAATCCGATGCTTTGGTGATTTATTAAGTAAGATGAACGGAGCCGATGCATATGAGATTTATTCTTTTGCTGACAATAGACCAATAGCTCATCAACGGTTTATTATAAAGTTGGAAGCATTTAGAATTACCAATTATTATATGGATGATGAAGAATTCAATTTTACTTGGGTAGAATTATATGAGCTTATTTGCCAATGGGTTGAAGGTGAAAACTCGACAGTAGTTATAGGGGGTCACATATTTTCTGCCCTTGAAGGAAGCTATTTGCGTATTTCACAAGATCAACTTATTGAAATCATATGTAACTGTATTCATAATAATAAACGTCGATTTTATAACGAAATATTTAAACTGATTCGCAAATGTGTAAACCTTGACCAAGCATCCCCAGAAAATGTAGCCAATTTATTGGAAGTCATTATAAATATCGTGCGAAATCCAGATGAAAGGACGCATATTTATAGCCTAGAAGCCTAAACTGAAAACCGCCAAATCGATGATGACGAATCTTAACGAGACAAATCTAAGATTTTCTATTCTTCTTTTGTATAATTGCTTAGGCGAAGATATAACGGCAGGACTGCTCAATGTACTGGCAGATATAGGAGGTGATGTTTTGTCAAATAGAAAAACTAGTGCAGCATTTTGAATTACCTAGAAGCTAACAACTCATCTATATCTGACATTCAGATAGAACATATAATATTACATCAGGCAATAGAATGGCGTGTGGAACCCGATTTGGATATTCGCTGGCATGCGGTTCAAATTCTTTTTTATTATTGTGAAAAATAGAGATTAAGAATGTTGTATGTAATCAATTAGTC
>CALDJN010000341.1 GCA_937901695.1 uncultured Anaerocolumna sp. | reverse complement strand
ACCTGGCATAGTTCTAGGCTGTGCAGGCTGAGTAGGAGCGGTAGGAGCAGTACCCGGCATAGTTCTAGGCATAGCAGGCGTGGTAGGAGCAGCAGGAGTAGAGCCAGGCATGGTTACTCCGGGCATAGTAGGCGGGCATCTCCTTTCCATCTCTGGATTAGGAGTTGTTTCAGGGGGTTCTTCCATTCTAACAACTTCAGCTGTGGCAGGTATTACCGTGGTGTAGTTTGGAACACCTTTTCTTTCTGGAGTTTCAAAAGTATTTTTAACATCAAAAGGCTTAATTGACTGGGTATAATTTTGTCTCGAATAAGGTGAGAATTCAGAAAATGAATATCTCATTATAGCCTCCTTAAGTACACAAGTGCATTTTCATTTATCAATATATGCTATAACCTAGGAACCGTGCATAGTAATTAAAAAGGAAAGTTATAAAAATAGTAGGAATATTTACTTTTATATGGTAGAATACAATAATGTAAATAAATGACCATATTTAGAAAGGTAAACGCATATGGACCAAGGTATTTTGAAAGTAATCAGTGAAAACTTAAATATAGATTTTATTGATATGGTGATTAGCAATCCACCAAAGAATTCTGATATAATAAAGGTTAAAGTACGCCCAGTTTTACTAAAAGGCAATCTTCTGTTTCAAGCTTCAGAATATTGTGGAAAGCAAATCTTTCATACTAATTATACGAAAGAAGAATTTCTGAAAAAATTACCTGACTGGCTTGAAAATAATATGAAACAGTTAGTTATGACTTGTAAATCTAAACAAATTAATATATTAATAAGTAAAAAAGGAAATGCCACAATTAAAATTAAAAATATTACTATATCAGATAATAAAAATGGCAAGAATATTACCTTGCAGCACAACCGTGAAAAGGTATATATTTTAACGGAAGGAAAACCAGTTCCATTTTTAATAGATTTAGGTATTATGAATAGTGAAGGTAAAATCCTAAAACCTAAATATGATAAATTCAAGCAAATCAATCACTTCCTAGAATTTATAGAAGATATATTACCAAGTTTAAGTAAGGATAGGGAAATTACCATTTTAGACTTCGGATGCGGCAAATCTTATTTAACCTTTGCCATGTATTATTACCTGAAAGAATTAAAAGGTTATCAAATAAAAGTAATTGGTTTGGATTTAAAAGAAGATGTCATTAAGCATTGCAGCCAACTTGCGGAAAAGTATGGGTATGACAACCTGCATTTTTTAGTAGGAGACATTGCTTCTTATGAAAGAGCAGGCAAGGTTGATATGGTAGTTACCCTTCATGCCTGTGATACGGCAACCGATTATGCCTTGTTTAAAGCAATTCAATGGGAAGCGGATGTTATACTTTCTGTTCCATGTTGCCAACATGAGTTGAATAAACAGATAAAAAATGATATATTAAATCCTATCTTACATTATGGATTAATTAAGGAGCGTCTTGCAGCTCTTGCTACGGATGCCCTAAGAGCTGAATTATTAGAAGTAGTTGGCTACAAATCGCAAATTTTAGAATTCATAGATATGGAACATACACCAAAAAACATATTAATTCGTGCAATAAAGAATCCTAAGAATCAGAATAAAACGGTAGAGCTAAAAAGCCAGAAAATGAAATCCATTGCAGCCTGTAAGCAGTTTTTAGATGTTAATCATACCTTATATCAATTATTGATGGATGAATATATAGAAATTATGGATTAAAAGGCGCTAAAGCACCAGAATCGAGGTTATCATGTTAAAACACGTATATAAAGGAATTATATTACTTTGTGTATTTGCCGCCTCTCTTTATTATTTTAGTTTAGATATGAAAGAAGAAGTAATTAATGATGAAAAAACAGTACAAATGAGCAAAGCCTCATTTCCTATTATAACACTAAAAGTAAATGATACAGAAATCAATCAAATGCATGGCTATAGTAATAATATTAATGCCAATTTAGTAAGGGAATCCATTACGCCACTGGACCGGGATCAAAGTTTTACTATTGTTATAGATGAAAAGGAAAACGATGTAAAACGTGTTATATATGAATTAAGAAGTGTATCTGATCAAAGACTGTTGGAAACTGATACAATAAATGCTTTAGACAAAGAGGGAGATTTTAAAAAAACCAAAATTAAGTTAAATACTCCATTAGAAGAAGATGTGGAATATGCAGTAAAAATCACTTTGGTTACAATAAAAAGTAAGAAAATGAATTATTATACCAGGGTAAAACTTCTTCCAGGCTCTAATTTTAATGAAAAAGTAGACTTTACCATGGATTTTCATAATACTATTATGGATAAAAATAAGGCGGAAGGTATAATTCGTTATTTGGAACCAGATCCAAAACAGGATAATTCCAATTTAGCTTATGTCAATATTCATTCCAGCTTTGATTTAGTCAGCTGGGGTAAGCTGAAACCCCAAGTAATAGGGAAAGTCATACCAACCATTAAAGAGCTGAGTTCTGAAATGGGGTCCATAGAATTAAAATATATGATATCTGCAAAAACAGATAGTGGACTGGAATATTATAATGTACAGGAGTTTTATCGAGTTCGATATACTGCTTCCAGAATGTATCTATTAAATTATGAGAGAAGAATGGAATCGATATTTGACATAAATTTAACCAGTTTAGCAAAAAGCCAGTTCAAGGTAGGAATAACCAATCAAGAAGACATGAATCTGGTAACTAGTGCAGATGATACTAAATTAGCATTTGTAAGAGAACGAGAACTCTGGTATTACAATCTGCCAGAGAATACTGCAACAAAAGTATTTTCCTTCCGTCAGGACAATTCCGATTATATAAGAGATGTATATGACCAACATAATGTAAGAATCTTAAACCTGGATGACGATGGCAATATTGACTTTATGGTATATGGATATATGAACCGTGGTGTATATGAAGGAAAAGTAGGTATTGCTTTATATCGTTTTTATAGTGGTGAAAATAGAATTGAAGAATTGGTTTACATTCCAACTAATGTAACCTATCAGATATTAAAGGAGCAGCTTGGCGATTTTAGTTATGTTAACCAATATGGTACTTTTTATTTTACCATTCAAAATACTATCTATGCCTATAACCTTATAACGAATAAATTAACTACAAAAGCAACGGATATATGTAATAACAACTTTGTTGTTTCCAAGGAAGAACAATACCTGGCTTTTCAAAACAGCAGTAATCCCAAAGAGGCAGACGCCATAACCATTCTTGATTTGGAAACTGGTGCAGAGCAACAAATTACTGCACCGAAAGGAAGTAATATTCGTATATTAGGTAAAATCCATGAAAATATGGTATATGGATTTGTAAAACATGGGGATATTACCACTACCGTAGATGGTAAATTGTTAATACCTATGTATCAAGTCCAAATTGCAGACTATAATTGTAATATTTTAAAAGATTATAAAGAACCTGGTTATTATATAACCAATGCTATTATAGAAGACAATATCATTACATTACTTCGGGCAGAACAGGTAAAAGAGAATGGAAAGACCTATTATAAAACAGCTCCGCCAGATAATATATTAAATAAAGTAATGAAATCACCTTCTGTTTTCAAATTAACAGAGCGGGTTACAGACCGCACCCTGACAGAACAGTATATTTCTCTTCCATCTGGCTATATAATGAAGGAAAAGCCGGAGAATAAAAATACGGTAAATACGATTATTACAAGGGATACTACCCTTCGTCTTAAAGAAGATGTAGGGTTACCAGGTGAATATGCAGTCTATGCGTTAGGTGGAATTGAAGGCTTTTATGACCATGCCGGAGATGCTATTAAGGAAGCCAGCAGTTTAGTAGGGACTGTATTAAATAGAAAGCAGGAAGTAATCTGGGAACGTGGTGTGAAAAAATCCACCAGTGAAATAAAGAATATAGTTCCAATATATGCTACGGATAATATAGACAGTATTATGGCAAGTGCCATAATGTTAGTCAGCTATGAAAAAGGCGGTGTTATAAACAGCAACCAGATTCCAAAACAAGTATCTGCCTATAAATTTTTACAGGATAACATTGGGGATAAGCTGCTTAACTTAACCGGCAGTTCTTTAGATGACGTTTTGTATTATGTCAGTGAGCAAAGGCCTGTTATGGCTTTAAAGAATTCTAATCATGGGGTATTGATTGTTGGATATGATAACTATAATATTACAGTAATAGATCCAGAGGCTGGTAATACCATGAAAATTGGATTAAATGATGGTATAGCTATGTTTGAAGCAGCAGATAATGTATTCA
>CALDJN010000340.1 GCA_937901695.1 uncultured Anaerocolumna sp. | reverse complement strand
CTACACGACGCTCTTCCGATCTAATTAGCCAAACTATTAAGTTAAATTACGTACCTTAGCTCAACATAATTTAAAAATATATACTATGATATTAGGAGAGGGTATATACATTGCTTTTTTGAAATGTGTGACAAGTCAGCCAATTAGACTTGTCACAGAACAATTTTTTATGTTATTGCCAATGTAATAGAACTTTTTTGCTTACTTTAAATCATCGTCTTCTTTGTTATTCTTTTTAATTAATCGGTATAGTAACATATAAGCATATATCATAACTGGAACAACGATAGCACAAAAAAGACTTGCCATTAATAAGGAAGAAGAATCAGGTGAAGCGGTAAAAGCACCAATTATTAATAGAATAGGTACACATAATAATAAGATGACCCCAACTAAAGCTAAAACTCTCTTAACTTTTTTCAAAATAAAATCCCCCTTCAAGACATTTAATATATTTAAAATATATAAGCAATTTTTTTGTTTGATTATTAGAGATTGTAGCATATATTTTATTACTGGACAAGAAAATAAATGAATGATTAAAAACCTACCAAAGATTTCATAAATATATAATAGTTTTTACAATACTAAAGTAGTATAATATCTAACAATAGTGGAAGTGAAACCTTTTAGAAGAGGAGATTGGCATGTATTCATTTATAGAATTAAAAGATGTAAAAAAATATTATCGCATGGGAGAAGTTACCATCAAAGCTGTAGATGGAATTAATTTTCAAATTAATAAGGGCGAGTTTGTTGTAATTGTTGGACCAAGTGGTGCCGGAAAAACTACGGTTCTGAATATATTAGGTGGAATGGACTCCTGCAGTGAGGGAAATATTATCGTGGATGGGGTTGATATTAGTGAATTTAATAAAAATGACCTTACTAATTACCGGAGAGACTATGTAGGTTTTGTATTTCAATTTTATAATCTGATACAAAATCTTACTACAGTTGAGAATGTAGAGTTAGCATCTCAAATATGTAAAAATCCCCTAGAGGCAGAGGAAGTTCTAAATCAAGTGGGACTTGGCGAAAGATTGCTAAATTTCCCGGCACAATTATCTGGTGGTGAACAGCAGAGAGTTTCCATAGCCAGGGCATTGGCTAAGAATCCAAAGCTGTTATTATGTGATGAACCAACAGGTGCACTTGATTATAATACCGGTAAAGCAATACTAAAATTATTGCAGGATACTTGTAGAGAAAATGCAATGACGGTTATTGTTATAACTCATAATTCAGCCATTGCACCAATGGCAGACAGAGTGATTAAAATTAAGAACGGAAAAGTAAGCAGTATGTCTGTGAATGAAAATCCAATTTCCGTTGAAACCATAGAGTGGTAAGAAAACTTTGAGTATTGGAGTGAAAAATGGCATATAGAAATAAAAAACGGAAAGCAATCAGGCAGGATTTTATAAAAGAAATAAAAAATAGTTTAAACCGGTTTATATCCATTATGTTAATTGTTGCACTTGGTGTAGCATTTTTTGCTGGAATTCGTGCATCCCAGCCAGATATGAAAATATCAGCTGACAGTTTTTATGATGACAGCAATTTAATGGATATTCGAGTTATTAGTACCTTAGGCCTTACAGATGCAGATGTGAAAGAAATTAGCAAAATAGATGGTGTCAGGTTGGCGGAACCTTCCTACTCAGTAGATGTTTTATTAGATTCTGAAGAGACAGAAATGGTTCTTAAAGTCATGTCAGAAACTAACCAATTAAATCAGATTAAAGTACTTAAAGGACGCTTACCTGAATCAACCTCAGAATGCTTAGTGGATGAACGATTTTTAGAATCTGCCGGATTTAAGATAGGAGATACCATTCATTTAGAATCCGGTACGAAAGAGGATTTATCAGAGAGCCTTAAGGAGAAGACTTACACCATAGTTGGTGTTGGATCAAGTTCCAAATATTTATCATTTGACCGGGGCAGCAGTTCTATTGGAAATGGAAAAGTAAATAGTTTTATTGTAGTTCCAAAAGAAGCCTTTACTATGGAGGCATATACAGAAATCTTTGTTAGTGTCAAGGGAGCCAAAGATTTGTTAAGTTATACTTCGGAATATGATGATACAGTAGAAGAAGTAGTAGATAATATTGAAAAAATAGCGGATCAAAGAAACGAAGCCCGTTATCAGGAAGTTTTAGATGAACCTAAGCAAGAACTGACTGATGCAAAAGAAGAACTATCAAAGAACGAAACAGAAGTCAATAAAGAGCTGGCAGATGGAGCAAAGCAAATTGAAGATGCAAAAACGGAGATTGCAGACGGTGAAAAGGAGATAAAAGAGGCTTGGGAGAAACTAAAGTCCGGTAAAAGTGAGATAGAAACCAATAAAAATAACTTGGTTACCAAAGAAAAAGAATTAAAAGCTGGTCAAAAAGAGCTAAATGCCGCAGAATCCGATTTTAACAAAGGCAAAGAGCTTTTTAATAAAAAGAAAGCAGAGTATGAAGAAGGCGTTAAGACCCTAAATGCTGCATATGCAACCTGGAACACTTCCATGAAATCATGGAGCGAAAAAAAAGAGGAACTGGATAAGGCTCAAAGTGCATTAGATAAGGCTAAGGAAGAATTAGCCGCACAAAAAGAACAGTTAGAGCCTTATAAAGATTTATATGCGGATAAATGGCAGGAGCTTTTAACAGCAGAAAACACACTAAAACAGAAGCAGAATGAGCTGGATGGAGGAAAGAAACAGCTAGGGGAAAGCAAGCCTCAGCTAGATGCGTCGAAAAAGGAACTGGATAAACAGAAAAAAACATTAGAAAAAGCAGGTAAATTAATAGCTAAAGAAGAACAAAAGTTGCTGGCTGGAGAAAAGACCCTTTTAGAAAATCGTAAAAAGATTACGAAAGGACTAAAACAGATTGAAGTAGGATGGAAAGAAATAGGTCTTGCGGAAGAAAAAGCAAGAAAATCAGAGTCTTTATTAATAGAAAAAGAAACAGAATTAAAAGATGCCAAAGTAACCTTAGATGATAAGATAAAAGAGTATGAAGATGGAAAAGAAACAGCAGCAAAAGAAATTGCAGATGCTAAGAAAAAGATAGCAGATGCAGAAGAAAAATTAAATGATGTTAAGTATCCGGAGTGGTTTGTGCTGGATCGAAACAGTATCCAAACCTATGTTGAATATGGGCAGGATGCTGAGAGAATCGGCAATATTGGAAAGGTATTCCCGGTTATATTCTTCTTAGTGGCGGCATTAGTTAGTTTAACTACTATGACACGAATGGTAGAAGAACAAAGAACACAAATTGGCACTTATAAAGCATTGGGCTATAGGAATTCAGCCATTGCCGGTAAATATATTATGTATGCTTTTCTGGCTAGTATGCTTGGAAGCGTCCTTGGCGTTCTAATAGGAGAAAAATTACTTCCACAGGTAATCATTAATGCTTATCGAATACTTTACCTTAATTTACCTGATGTCATATCTCCTTATAATATGTATTTTGCTTTGTTATCTACTATAATAGCAGTACTATGTACAACCATGGCTGCTTATCTTGCATGTTATAAAGAATTAATGGAAACACCTGCCCAGTTAATGCGGCCGGAAGCTCCTAAGGCAGGCAAACGTGTCATCTTAGAGCGAATTCCATGGATATGGAAAAAGTTTAACTTTACAACCAAATCAACCATTCGAAATCTATTAAGATATAAAAAACGTTTCTTTATGACCGTATTTGGAATTGGCGGCTGCATGGCATTGCTTTTAGTAGGTTTTGGATTAAAAGATTCCATATCTGCTATGTCGGACATTCAGTATGTGGATCTGTGGCATCAGGATTCCATCATAACATTAAAAGAAGAAGTGAATGATAAAGCTGACAAAGACAATATTTATGAATTCCTTCAGAATGATTCTAATATAGAGGATTTTATTAAAGTAAGTGAAAAAACAGTAGATGCTGGTAACCAGAAAAGTAAAAAGAGTGTAACACTTATTGTGCCTGAGGACAAAGAGCATATAAAAAGCTTTATTGAATTTAGAAACCGAAAAACCTATGAACATTATGATTTAGAAGAAGATAGTGTTATTATCACGGAAAAGCTGGCATCTTTATTAGACGTAAAGGTTGGAGATACTATAGTAATAAAAGATGGAAACGTTAGCAGTATAAAGGTTAAGGTATCAAATATTGTTGAAAATTATATGCTTCATTATATTTTTATGACACCGGATACCTACAAGAAATTGTATGGAGAAAGCCCTGAATACAATAAGATATACCTGAAATCTTTAAATAACGATAATTCCTATGAAGAGAAACTTGCTTCTCAGGTGCTTAACTTTTCACAAGTATCCTCCATATTATTTACCAGTTACCTTCAGAACCAGATTGGTGATATGCTCCATAGTTTAAATATAGTGGTATATGTGCTTATTATTTCAGCCGGACTGTTAGCGTTTATCGTTTTATACAACCTTAATAATATTAATATAAATGAAAGAAAACGAGAACTAGCCACGCTAAAAGTTCTGGGATTTCAAGATATGGAGGTTGCGACTTATGTATATCGGGAAAATATCATATTAACAGCTGTTGGAATCTTAGTGGGTATATTCTTAGGAATCATCCTTCACCGATTTGTCATATTAACTGCAGAGATTGATACCATTATGTTTGGAAGGAAAATGAAAGGAATCAGCTATGCATTTAGTGCCTTATTAACCTTTGGTTTTTCCGGATTTGTTAATTACGTCATGTTCTATAAACTAAGAAAAATTGATATGGTAGAATCTTTAAAAAGTGTGGAATAGGAGCTATTGCAAAACAGTCATTGCTATGAAAGCATGTCATTCTGAGCCTGCAAGGCGAAGAATCCCATTT
>CALDJN010000339.1 GCA_937901695.1 uncultured Anaerocolumna sp. | reverse complement strand
CCCTTGAAAATAAAAGGTTTTATATAAAAAATGGGGTGTCAGACTTGACACTATCAGTAGAATTAGGGGGGTGTCTATATGGCATCCCTTTAACATAAATAATGTATATATTATATAAAACTTCTGAAAGGGTTGGGTGAATTTATGGAGAAGGATAAATTTCAAACCGGTAGATTTGAAAGATTGTCTTATGGGGGATTTTTCTTAGGACAGAATATTATTTACGTTATTCCATTTCAATTTTTAGCTTATTTTTATTTGGAATATGTAGGATTAAAGTTAGAAGATGTCACTTTGATGCTCCTAATTGCAAAAGTATGGGATGCGGTAAATGATCCTATTATGGGTGCCATTGTTGACAAGTGTAATTTTAAGAAGGGAAAATACCTTCCCTGGCTTAAGATTGTAACTTATTTATTACCATTATCTTTAGTACTCATGTTTATAAATCCGGATGCTTCCTATACTATAAAATTAATCTATGCTTATGCTACTTACATATTATATGATATGATTTATACCATATCTGATTCTCCATTGTTCTCCTTGTCAACGGTTATGAGCAGTCTGCCTTATGAAAGAGATATGCTCATGTCTTATGGCAGGCTTGCAGCAGCTGTTGCGGCAATACTAAGTGCTGTTTTTATGAGCATCAAAGTCAAAGCAGACTGGACACTGACGGTGGTTATTTACTGCTTTGCAGCATTTCTATTTATGTTCCCGTTACAATTTAAAGCAAAAGAAAGAGTTGAATATACTCGAAGTAAGGATATTACCTTTAAAGAAATATTCAAATACCTTTTTAAGAATAAATATTTATTAATCTACTACCTGGGTTATCTGGCAATTGGCTCTACCAATTCGCTTCAGATTATGGCAGCTATCTTTGCTAATTCAAATCTTGGAAGTGATACTATGGTTACGATTATTATGGGTGTTACGATTTTACCTATTATTATCATTGCTCCATTCTTACCTAAGCTTATAAGCAAGTTTGGAAAGAAAAAAATTACTGTATTTTGTTCCATTGCAACTATAGTTATGTGTGTGATTCAATATGTTACAGGATATAGTAATATAGTTATCTTTCTAATTATTTCAGCCATTCGGGTAGTATTTATGCAGGCTCCATTAATGTTATACGGAATGTTTACTGCAGATTGTATTGAATATGGTGCTTATATTAATGGAGAAAGGACGGAAGCCATTGCATTTTCCTTACAGACCTTTGTTACCAAACTTTCCGCAGCTCTTTGTCAGACTTTATGTCTTGCTTTACTTAGTGTATCCGGGTATGTAGAGAAGGCTCCTACCCAGTCTGCAAGAAGCCTGCATGGTATATGGATTATTATGACTCTGCTGCCTATTGTAGGATACGCTATTATGATAATTATTATGGGAATCTACAAACTGGATGAGAAAAAGGTAGAAGAAATGTTAGAACATAATAAGAGGAGGGAAATCAATGCCTGAAAAAGATAATCTTCTTGCAAAAGAGCCACTAGAGAGTATAAGCTCAGCTAACACAAGTTCCATTAAAGAACAAGCAAAACTTCTGGTTTCTCAAATGACTTTAGAAGAAAAAGCAGGGTTATGTTCCGGTAAGGATACATGGCATGTAAAGTCCATGGAGCGGCTAGGTTTATCATCTATTATGATGGCTGACGGACCTCATGGATTAAGAAAACAAGTGGAAATGGGAGATAACCTTGGAATTGGACGTAGCCTTCCTGCAGTATGCTTCCCAACAGCAAGTGCCTTAGCTTGCAGTTTTGATAAGGAATTGGCTTATGAGGTTGGCAGAGCCTTAGGAGAAGAGTGCAAAAAGGAGCAGGTATCCGTGCTTTTGGGACCTGGAGTAAACCAGAAGCGAAGCCCATTGTGTGGACGTAACTTCGAATATTTTAGTGAAGATCCTATTCTTTCCGGGGAAATGGCTGCAAGTATGATAAATGGTGTTCAAAGTCAGGGTATTGGAACATCTTTGAAACATTTCGCTGTAAATAACCAGGAAAAAAGGCGTATGACCATTAGTACCGTAGTTGATGAAAGAGCTTTACGAGAAACTTATTTAAAGGCATTTGAAATAGCAGTGAAAAAGGGTAAACCTTGGACTGTCATGTGTGCCTATAATAAGATAAATGGTACCTATTGCAGTGAGAATTCTTATTTATTAACCGGGATACTTCGAGAAGAATGGGGTTTTGAAGGTCTTGTTGTATCTGATTGGGGTGCAGTAAGTGACCGGGTCCAAGGTATAAAAGCCGGTGAAGATATAGAGATGCCGGGAGGCGTGGATGTTAATGACAAAAGAATCATTAAAGGGATACAAAGTGGCCAGCTATCCATGGAGGCTCTGGATTTGGTGGTAACCCGTATTGTTGAATTAATATTAAAAGCGACGGAATCAAATAAAGTTAGTCAGAACGAAGACATGGAAAGGCGCTATAATATAGAAGAACATCATAAGCTAGCCATACGGGCAGCAGAAGAATCTGCAGTACTTCTTAAAAATGATGACGGCATCTTACCTGGTAGCATAAAACAAAAAGCTCTAGTCATTGGTCCATTGGCTAAATTACCAAGATACCAAGGAGCAGGAAGTTCCAAGATTCACCCTATAAAAGTTGATAATCCATTAGAAATGTTGATAAGTTCTGGCATGAACATAGAATATGTGGATGGATATCATATTGGTGATGGAAGAAATGATGATTTGGTTCAACAAGCCTGCAAGGCTGCTAAAGGTAAAGATATCATCTATATATTTGCAGGGCTTCCTGATGGATATGAATCGGAAGGTTTTGACCGAAGTACCCTATCCTTACCGGACAATCAGAACTGTTTAATTGAAGCAGTTTCCAATACTAACCCTAATGTAGTAGTAATTCTGGCAGGAGGTTCCCCAATGGAACTTCCATGGGAGGAAAATGTGAAAGGAATTCTACTAACTTATCTGGCAGGAGAAGGTTGTGGTTCTGCAATTGCCAACCTGCTTCTGGGAAAGGCAGTTCCTTGTGGCAAGTTAGCGGAAACATGGCCCCTTAAACTGAAAGATGTGCCTTCTTATCATTATTTCCCTGGTGGAAATGCAACGGTAGAATACCGTGAAAGCATATATGCAGGTTATAAATATTATGAGGCAGCAGGAAAACCGGTACGGTATCCTTTTGGTCATGGTCTTTCCTATACCAGTTTCGAATATTCTAATATTCTTGTGGAGAAAGAAAATTATGAGTATGGCCAACCGGTTGCGATAACCTTTGATGTAAAGAACACAGGAACGGTAGCGGGTAAAGAAAGTGCACTTATATTTATAAGCCACAAGAATGAAAAGGTATTTATGCCTGTGAAAGAATTGAAGGCATTTGAGGCGGTAATGTTACAGCCTGGTGAGAAGAAGACAATATCAATAACCTTAGAACCTTCTACATTTGCATATTATAATACTGTGATTCATGATTGGTATGCAGAGAGTGGAGAATATACCATATGGATTGGAGCATCAAGTACGGATTGCAGATTACAAAGTACCATTCATATAGAAAGCAAAGAGCTGCCTCAACCAGATTTAAGGGGTGCTGCACCTGCCTATTACGATTTAGCCAAGGAAGAATTCAAAGTGCCGGATAATCAGTTTGCTGCTTTGTATGGTAAACCATTACTGCCTACCGATAAAGTCCCTGCCCGTCCTTATAATGATAACAATTCATTAATGGATGTACATCATACTTTTGTAGGTAAGATAGTTATGAAAGTGGCTGACCATGTTGTAAAAAGTAAAACAACAGGTGGACCGGAGGACCAGGCAATGATGACAGCAATGATACGGGAAATGCCTTTTCATTCCATGGTAAACTCAGGCGGTGGAATAATAACAGAAAATATGCTGGAGGCTATCTTGGATTTATTAAATGGACATTATATGAAAGGTATAGGCAAGTTATTAAAGAAATAAGATAAAATAGTTAATATAGGAGAAGGTACGCCTAAGCCACTCACAATAGGGTGGGCGTTATTAAAGAAATAAAGATAATATATGATTAGGTAACAAGGAATTGGTATAAGTATGCCTTATCATATTACCTTTAATAAGCATTTCAGGTGGCAATAAACAAGGATTGGCATAAGTATGCCTTATCTTAGCTTACTGGCATATAGTCTTTATCAAAGGAGGATTTTATCTGTATGAAGCAGAATAAACTTAATTACAACAGTAAAGTAAAAGATATTTATGCCAATCCCATTGGACATGACGTACTTTATAAATTACTGCTGCAAATGAATCAAAGTGAAAAGTTAATAACCAACCCCATGGTTAAAAACCTACGCTTAAAAACTGTAGCCAACCTTGTAAAGAAAACCTTAGATGTAGAATTCTTTGATACTTTTCTAGGATTATTAAATGGCGAATCAGAATATCCTATTACCAATCAAAAAACCATTGAGCCCAAATGGTGGAAAGAAGCAGTTTTTTATCAGATATATCCTAGAAGTTTTATGGATTCTAATGGAGATGGAATTGGAGATATAAAAGGAATTATTACGAAGCTTGATTATTTAAGAGACTTGGGAGTGGATGCAATCTGGCTTTCACCTATTTACGATTCCCCAAACGATGATAATGGCTATGACATTAGAGATTATTATGCCATAATGAGTGAGTTTGGAACCATGGAGGATTTTGATGAACTATTAAAGAAAGTACATAATCGGGACATGAGACTAATCATGGACTTGGTGGTGAATCACACCTCCGACGAACATCCTTGGTTTCAAGAAGCTATAAAAGATACGAAATCAAAATATAAAGAATATTACTTGTTCAGGAAAACCAAGGATCAAAATCCACCCAATAACTGGACTTCTTTCTTTAGCGGTTCTTCCTGGAATTATTACAAAGAACTGGATGAATGGGCACTCCATTTATTCTCTAAAAAGCAAATGGACTTAAATTGGGATAATGAAAATGTAAGAAAAGACATTCATCTAATGATTCGTTGGTGGTTAGCAAAAGGTGTGGACGGTTTCCGTTTGGATGTAATTAATTACATATCCAAAAAAGAAGGTTTGCCACAAGGAAATAAAACAGTTGGGGAATTAATGGGGTACTATGGCATTGAAAACTACTATTACGGACCAAATCTTCATAAGTATTTACATGAAATCAGAACAGAAGCCTTTGAACCCTATGAGGCTTTTAGTGTAGGCGAAACACCTGGAGTTGGAATGGAAATGAGTAAGCTTCTTACCGCTGATTACAGGCAGGAACTGGATATGGTATTTTCTTTTGACCATCTGGAAACACCAGGGCATGTCCGCTTTGATGATTACGAATATGATTTAAATTACCTAAAAGAATACTTTATTAATTGGATGGAGAATTATGGAGATGCCTGCTGGATGTCCTTATTCTATGAAAATCATGATAATCCCAGGATGATATCCAAAGTATGTAAGAATCCTATCTACCGCCGGCAATTAGCAAAACTGTTAGCTATGATTCAATTAACCATAAAAGGAACTCCATTTATATTTCAAGGGCAAGAAATTGGTTCTGTAAATAAAGAATTTCAAACCATCAAAGACTTAAGAGATGTAGAAAGTATTAATTTATATAATGAATTAATTGAAAAGGTAAGTTCGAAAGCTGCTTTTGAAAAGGTATTAAGTGGCAGCAGAGATCATGCAAGAGTTCCAATGCAATGGAGTGATAAGAAGAATGCAGGGTTTACAGAGGGAACACCTTGGATACTAACCGATGAAGACTATAAGGAATGGAATGTGGAGAAACAGCTGAAAGGGGAACAATCGGTTATAAATTTTTATAAAGAATTAATTGGACTTAGAAAAGAACATAAGGTTCTTATATATGGACAATTTGAAGCTACTAATAAGAAGCAAAAAGATATGTTCACTTATTATAGAAAATGGGAGGATGAAGTGTTCTATATTGAATGTAATTTAAGCAGCCATTCATTAAAAAGGTATTCTTCAATAAAAGGATATGAATTAATCCTGTCTAATTATAGCGAACCTGCAAAAGACTTAAGACCATATGAAGCTAATTTGTATAAGTATAAGAAACAATAAAGGTATTGTTTTTTTATTTTTACATATACTATTATTGACACAATGAATGCATTGTGTTAGAATTAATTCATTAGTAAAGATGTTTGCATGACATCTCGTAAATTTTAGCCACTTGCGGATGGTTGTGGGGTATAAGTAATTCCGTGTGTTTATTTCGGCCACTTGCGGATGGTTGTGGGGTATAAGTAATTCCGTGTGTAAATTGAAATGAAAACCTCTATCATTGATAGAGGTTTTTTTACTGGGTAGTGTAAAGTAACGTATGAAAACCTGTAGCCTAAAAAATAGGC
>CALDJN010000338.1 GCA_937901695.1 uncultured Anaerocolumna sp. | reverse complement strand
AGCTTGGAGGTAAAGATGGAATTTGGAACGAATGAAATAAGTATGATTGTTGAACAAGTACTTAAGAATTTAGAAGAAAACAACATGATTTCAACAAGAAAAACTTCTGATTCCAGTTTGTTTTCTAACAAAGGAGATTATGGAGTTTTTGAAAGGGTAGAAGATGCAATTGATGCAGCATATGAAGCCCAGAAAATATATCTAGATAACTTTAAAGTAAAAGATAGACAACGTCTCGTTGCAGCAATTCGTAAGGTTTCAAAAGAGAATGCAGAAACGCTTGCAAGAATGATTGTAGAAGAAAGTAAAATGGGACGTGTAGAAGATAAGATTCTAAAACATCTGGCAGTTATTGATAATACACCAGGTCCTGAATGCTTAACAACAGATGCCATAACCGGAGATGGTGGCTTAATGATAGAAGAATATGCACCATTTGGGTTAATTGGCGCAATTACACCAGTAACAAACCCAACAGAAACCATAATAAACAACACAATCAGTATGATTTCCGGTGGTAATTCTATTGTATTTAATGTACACCCAAGTGCTAAAAAGGTTTGCGCTTATTGCTTACAGCTAATTAACAAAACCATCATTGAGAATGGCGGCCCTGCAAATTTAATTACTATGGTAAAAGAGCCATCCATGGAAACTTGTAATATAATAACACAAAGCCCTAAGGTACGTTTAATGGTTGGAACCGGAGGAATGGGAATGGTAAATTCACTTCTTCGTTCCGGTAAAAAGACCGTTGGAGCTGGTGCAGGTAATCCACCAGTTATTGTAGATGAAACAGCAGACATTAAAAAAGCAGCAAAAGACATCTTTTATGGAGCTTCCTTTGATAATAACTTATTATGTTTGGCAGAAAAAGAAGTATTCGTACTTGAAGGTGTTGCAAATGACTTTATCTACAACATGGTTGATGAAGGAGCTTTCTTATTAAATGGTGTTCAATTAGAGGCAATAACAAAATTAGTACTTAAGAATGAAAATGGAAAATATGAAGTAAACAAGAAATGGGTTGGACAGGATGCAGGTAAGATGTTAGAAGCAATCGGTATTATAGGAAAATCCGATACCAGACTTTTAATATGTGATGTTCCGCATGATAATCCATTTGTACTGGTAGAACAATTAATGCCGGTTCTCCCAATTGTACGCTGCAGAAATTTAGATCAAGCAATCGATTATGCAATGATTGCAGAATCAGGCAATAGACATACGGCATCTATGTTCTCAAAGAATGTAGATAATATGACTAGATTTGCAAGAAAAATTGAAACTACTATTTTTGTAAAGAACGGATGCACCCTGGAAGGTGTAGGTATTGGCGGCGAAGGTTATGCAACAATGACCATTGCTGGACCTACTGGTGAAGGAATCACCTGTGCTAAGAGTTTTACCAGACGTAGAAGATGCATGCTTGCAGATGGAGGTTTACGCATTATCTAGGGGGTGTAAAAGTTGGCAATAGGATTTCTAGAATGTGCCGGATATGGAGCTCTTTTATATGCAATGGATAAGGCGTGCAAAGCAGCAGATATTAAAATACTTGGTATTGATACCATTAACCCTAAAGATAGCAGTGCTTTTATTCCGTTAACTGCACAAGTTAAATTCGAAGGGAAAATATCTGATGTAGAAGTTGCAGTAGAAGTTGCAAGAGAAGCAGCCCTTAGATTTAATAGTGAAAAAGAAGTCATAACTTCTATAATTGAACAGCCATATGACGGGGTTGATAAACTAGCTAGGATTACAAAGGTAAAATTTAATGAATCAAGATAAAGTGAAACATAAAGATAAAAGTTAATGAATCAAGATAAAGGGATACATAAAGATAAAAGTTGATGAATCAAGGTAAAGAGATACATAAAGATAAAATAGGAAAGTAAAAGCTTATAGCAAGATTCCTATGAAGTATAAGTAATAAATGAATTCTTAAAGGGGTTCATATAATATTATAAAATATTAACAACAGTAACGATAAAAATGAATGAAAATTGGAGGTAAGAATATGTCAGCTATAGGAATGATTGAAACAAGAGGTTTAACAGCATCTATTGAAGCAGCAGATGCAATGTTAAAAGCAGCAGATGTTGAATTAGTAGGAACAGAGAAAATCGGATCTGGTTTAGTAACTGTAATCGTAAAAGGTGAAGTTGGAGCAGTAAAAGCAGCTACAGAATCAGGACAGGAGGCAGCTTCCAGACTTGGTGAATTAGTTGCTGTACACGTAATCCCAAGACCACATACAGACATTGCTAAGATTCTTCCAGCAATCAAATAAAGGTAGTGAATATTTTGAAGATAAATGCCATTGGAGTTGTTGAAGTAAGCTTTTACACTAATGCTGTCGTAGTGTTAGATGAAATAATGAAGGCTTCTGATGTAGAATTAGTAAGTTGTCATAAAAAGCTTGGCGGTAGAATGGTACATAGTATCATTGCAGGTGAAACCTCATCAGTGAATGCAGCTATTGAAGCAGCCAATAATGCTAAATCCATAGTGGGTGAAGACAATGTTAAGGTTGCTGTCACCATCAGCAACCCTCACCCGGAAATCATAAAACTATTAAATTTGATTGGCAAATAGAAAGGCGGAGATATAAGTGGCAACAGTTAATACAGAAGTAAAAACGGATAGCAAAGTAATTTCTGAAACAAAATCAACAGGGAAAGCAGGTAAAACAGGTATGCAAGCTTTAGGAATGATAGAAACCAGAGGATTAGTAGCATCTATAGAAGCTGCTGATGCAATGCTTAAAGCAGCAGCAGTAGAATTAGTAGGAACTGAGAAGATTGGATCCGGATTAGTAACTGTATTGGTTCAAGGTGATGTAGGCGCTGTAAAAGCAGCTACAGAAGCTGGACAAGAAGCAGCCTCCAGACTTGGTGAAATAGTTTCAGTTCACGTAATCCCAAGACCTCATACAAGTGTAGCACAAATTCTTCCTCTCCTTAAATAATACGTAATTCTAAAACATATCATAGGTAAATTATTAAGTAGTAATCTTTCAAAGTATATTAAAAGATAGAATTAATATACTTTGAAGATTACACTTAATACTTAGAAGGAGCAGTTTATGAAGTATGACAAGTCTACTGTAGAGAAAGTAACCAGACTGGTAATTGATAATTTAGAGGCGCTTATGCTTGACGGAATGAATATTCCCAAAGATAAAGTACCCATAGGTATCTCTGCAAGACATGTCCATTTGGAAAGGCAGCATTTAGATATATTGTTTGGAAAGGATTATCAATTAACTTTCTTAAAACCTTTAAGCCAGCCAGGTCAGTTTGCTGCACAGGAAACCGTAGAAGTGATTGGACCAAAAGGAAGTCTGCCTTCCGTAAGGATATTAGGACCTGAAAGAAAGCAAACTCAGGTAGAAGTGGCAATGACAGAGGCTAGAAAACTTGGAATTAAACCACCTGTAAGAACTTCAGGGGAATTAAGGGGAACGCCTGGAATTACCATTCGTGGACCAAAAGGTGAGATAACCATACAGGAAGGTGTTATGATTGCCGACAGACATATACATATGACACCTGAAGATGCATTAAGATATAACGTAAAAGATGGACAGAAAGTCAAGGTACTTATAGAAGGCGAAAAGGGCGGAATTATGCATAACGTAACCATACGTGTCAGTGAAAAGTATGCATTAGACTGCCATATAGATACAGATGATGCAAGTGCATTTTTAATTAATCAAGGACAAATTGTAACTATTGTCAGGGAGTAACCCACACTTTGTAAATGTGGGTAGGACTTGCCTGCGGGCAAGTGGAAAATATCCGTTTTATCTGTTACAAATCATATTTTTATAAATATGATATACGCGGATTAATAATAGAAAGGCATGGGGTATATGATTTTAGGAAAAGTACAAGGTACCGTAGTATCTACACGCAAATGTAGTAATTTGGTTGGTTATAAATTATTATTAATTGAACCCTATTATGGAGATAAATCTAATATATTTGTAGCAGCTGATTCTCTTGGTGCTGGAATAGGTGAATTGGTGCTAATCACTACAGATAATACAACTCAGTATGCTTTGGAAAGATCTGCTCCCCTTGATGCTTTCGTGGTTGGAATAGTAGATGCACCACCTCAAATAGGAAAGTAAGTTAATGGGGCTGCTTATCTGGTGGTAAGTAAGCCCCTTATTTGTATATAGAAAGAAGTCCCCGCTTCTTATTCAAAGCGGATTATAATATCCGCTTTGAACTTTTGAAAAGTAAGGCATAATATTCTTAATTCTAATATTTAGAAGAGCTTTGGAGGTGTTCAAATGTTAAAAGTATTAGCAGTAGCAGATCCGGCTGTTAAAGTTTATGTAGATGAAAACTTAAATTTATTAAAGGATTTTCCTGATACAGTAGATTTTAACGTTGTTCCATGGGCACAGTATTATACAACCATGTTGGATGTATTTGCCGGCAAAGTTGATTATGATGTAGTCATGGTGGCAGGACACCTATGGATGGCAGATTTCGTAGAGAAAGGATATCTGGCACCCATTGAATTGGAGGAAGAAGACATTCTTCCTGTAATATTGCAGGAAATGAAATATGATAATAAATTCTATTTATCTCCATCATTTTGCGATGGACATATGATTGTATATCGTAAAAGCGTTCTAAAAGAAAAGCTTGGCAGAGTCTTAGATACTGTTATAACACCAGAAGATTATATAGATGCAGCTTCTAAAATAGGAGTTTCCAAAACCCAGGCAGCAGTTGCAATGAAAGCACACCCTTCTGAAATATTTACCGATGCACTTCCATTCTTGAGAATGGGGGGAAAAGATGTTTATGATGAAGAGACACTGGAGGTTTTGTGCAACGATGCAAGTATCATAAAAGGTTTGGAAGCTTATTATGGATTAAGAAAATATGCATTTTTAGATACGGATACATATGGTAATGAGGAAATCGCCTCTGCCATTCAAAATAAAAAAGCAGCCATGGCTGTTACCTGGAGTGGTCAGCTTGGTGTTGTTTACAATGATAATTGTGTGGATAAAGAGGACTTAGGCTTTGCCACCTTTAATACAGCTTGGAATGTAACCTGGTCATTTGCTATAAGTGCAAGAAGTAAGAATAAAGAGAAAGCCAATGAACTTCTGCGCTTCCTGCGTTCTCCTAAAATGGATGCCATTGCAGGAGCCTATAGCGGAGCCCCTGTACGCAGGCAAAGTTATCTAAAGGGTAAAGAAAAGTTCCCTTGGTATGAATGTCAGCTATCCATGATTGAAAAGGCAAAACCATTGCCAAATATGCTTTTAGCAGGAGATAAAAACGGCATACTTTATGAAGAAATAGCGGAAGCATTTGGCGGAAGAAAATCTCCAGCCAAGGCTATGAAAGATGCCAAGATACGAATTGACCAGATTGGGAAAAAGTATATTAAAGAAAAGAATTAATATACCAGGAGGTAGCAGAACATGAAAGTAATTATCATCGGAGGAGTGGCAGCTGGTATGTCTGCAGCTTCAAAGATAGCAAGAATGGACCAAACAGCAGAAGTTGTCGTATATGAGAAAGGTGGATTTCTTTCCTATGGTGCCTGTGGACTTCCTTATTATGTAGGCGATTTTAATGATGATTACCGTCGTATGATTGCCCGTACCAAGGAACAGTTTGAAAAGTCAGGTATACGAACCAATTTATATCATGAAGTTGTGAAAGTAGATATAGAGAAAAAACAGGTTTTTGTAAAAGATTTAAAGAGTGGAAATATGTTTATAGACGGATACGATAAACTTATGATTGCTACCGGAGCTGCTTCCGTAGTACCACCATTTGCCGGAGTAGAGAAAATGGGAGTCCATGTTCTAAAATCCCTGGAAGATGGAATCTTTTTAAAAGAATATGCCAAAGACCCACAGATTAAAAATGTAACCATTGTTGGTGGTGGATATATAGGAATTGAGTGTGCAGAAGCCTTTATTAATCTTGGAAAACAAGTAAGAATTATAGAAGCTGCAAACAGAATCTTAATGCCATTTGACGAAGAGTTAGCTGCTATGGCTATGGAGGAGTTAACTAAACATGGTGTCAAACTGTATTTAAGTGAAAAGGTAAAAGGCTTTCTGGGTGGTGAAACAGTAACTCACGTAGAAACGGATAAAGGCACCTATGATACAGATTTAGTTATCGTTGCGGTTGGTGTAAGACCAAGTACCGGATTCTTAAAGGATACTGGAATCCGTATGGCTAAGAATGGTGCAATTATAGTAGACCGGGAATTTAGAACCTCTATAGATGATATCTATGCAGCAGGAGACTGTGCTTTAGTTTATAACAGAATCATGGAGGAAGACAGTTTTCTTGCTCTTGGAACTATTGCCAATAAAGGCGGAAGAATAACTGGTGCCAATATTGCCGGTGAACATCAGAAGTTTACCGGAGCACTTGGATCTGCAGCAATTAAAGTATGTGATATAGAAATGGGACGTACCGGTCTTGGAGAAGCGGATGCAAAGCGTTTGAAAAAGAAGTATAAAACGATTCTGGTTCAGGCATATGATCACCCTGCTTATTATCCAAATCCAACTCCTATAACCATTAAGCTTATATATGAAGAAGGAACCAAGAAATTATTAGGAGCTCAGGCATGCGGACAAAAAGGAGCTGTTCTGAGAGTAGATATATTTGCAGTAGCCATCCATAATGGAATGACCACTGACGAACTTGGCATGACGGACTTAATATATGCGCCACCATTTGCAGGCGTATGGGATGCAGTACAAATCGCATGTAATGCCGCAAAATAGAAACATGTCATTGCTATGAAAGTGTGTCATTGTTATGAAAGTGTGTCATTGCTATGAAAGTGTATCATTGCCATAAAAGTGTGCCATTGTTATGAAAGTGTGTCATTGCTATGAAAGTGTATCATTGCCATGAAAGTGTATCATTGCCATGA
>CALDJN010000337.1 GCA_937901695.1 uncultured Anaerocolumna sp. | reverse complement strand
GATGTGGCTACTGGTCAGGGAACCATTGCCATGGAAATCTTTAAAGAACTTCCGACTGTAGATATTATCTTAGTGCCAATCGGTGGTGGCGGATTAGCCTCCGGTGTATCCACTTTGGCTAAATTATTAAATCCGAATGTCAAAGTAATTGGTGTAGAACCTGCAGGTGCCAACTGTATGCAGGAATCTCTAAAAGCAGGACATGTTGTTACATTACCTGGGGTAGATACCATAGCTGACGGTACTGCTGTTAAAACTCCAGGCTCAACCATATTCCCTTACATTCAAAAGAATATTAATGATATTATTACAGTAGATGATCATGAATTAATTGTATCTTTTCTGGATATGATTGAAAATCATAAAATGATTGTAGAAAACTCTGGATTATTAACAGTAGCTGCATTAAAACAATTAGACTGTAAGAATAAGAAAATTGTCTCTATATTAAGCGGTGGCAATATGGACGTTATTACAGTATCCTCTGTGGTTCAAAATGGCTTAATTCAAAGAGGACGTATCTTTACCGTATCCGTACTTCTTCCAGACAGACCAGGTGAGTTGGTAGCCGTTGCAAAGGTAGTAGCAGAAAATCAAGGAAATGTCATCCGATTAGATCATAATCAGTTTGTAAGTATTAATAGAAATAGCGCAGTTGAACTTACCATTACCATGGAGGCCTTCGGCCATGAACATAAGAATTCTATTGTAAAAGCACTAAAGGATAAAGGATATAATCCTAAACTTGTTCAGCCTAAGAATTTATACTAAGAATCTATACTAAGAAGTAATATTAACATAATAGAGGAACCATAAAATCTATTAACGCAAAAAAAGTGAAGAATATCTGGAATATATCAGATTCTTCACTTTTTTTGTTAAATGGCTGTTGCAAAACTGTCATTCTGAGCCCAAAAGGCGAAGAATCTCTTTTTGAAGCGAGATTCTTCGAGCTATAATTCAGCTTTGCTGAATTTGCTCTCAGAATGACAAAACTCTATGTTCAATCTATGTTCAATCTATGTTCAATCTATCTGTTTGAATTTATAATAAGCCTATTTACAGTATAGAAATTATCTGATATAATGACCTTATTCTTACATTCTAGTTTAACTTTTCTAAGATAATTTTTTATCTAAGATAATTTTTAAAAAATCTGACACCATCTAGTTAAGATTTCCATTTAAAATTGCAAAAATACAAGGATTCGCAGGATTAATCTATTCTTTATAGAACATAATTCCTAAAGCCTTATTTCAAGGAGGTGACTTTTTGCAGGCTTCATTTGTATATACATCGAACTATCGAGTATATTTTTACCTATATTTTTAATGCCTATTATTTATGACAAAATAAAGTTTGTATATTGACAAAAAGATTAGAATAAGCTATTATAATAATAAGAACATTAGTTCGTGAATGAAAAGGAGAAGAATATGATAAAGGAAGATAAGGCGAGAGCATTGGAATCTGCTTTAGCGCAGATAGAGAAACAATATGGTAAAGGTTCTGTTATGAAATTGGGAGATACAGCAACTCATATGAATATAGAGACTGTACCTACCGGTTCTCTTAGTTTAGATATTGCGTTAGGACTTGGTGGCATTCCAAAGGGAAGAATTATAGAAATCTATGGTCCTGAATCCAGTGGTAAGACAACAGTTGCATTACATATGGTAGCCGAAGTTCAAAAGCGTGGAGGAATTGCAGGATTTATTGATGCAGAACATGCTCTTGATCCGGTTTATGCTAAAAAAATTGGCGTTGATATTGATAATTTATATATTTCACAGCCAGATAACGGAGAACAGGGATTAGAGATTACAGAAACTATGGTACGTTCCGGTGCTGTTGATATTGTTATCGTTGACTCAGTTGCTGCTTTGGTTCCTAAAGCAGAAATTGATGGTGATATGGGTGATTCTCATGTTGGTTTACAGGCAAGATTAATGTCTCAGGCACTTAGAAAGCTAACAGCTGCTATTAGTAAATCTAACTGTATCGTTGTATTTATCAATCAGCTTCGTGAAAAAGTTGGTGTAATGTTCGGTAATCCGGAGACTACTACCGGTGGTAGAGCACTTAAGTTCTATTCCTCCATTCGTCTTGATGTTAGAAGAATCGAATCCTTAAAACAAGGGGGAGATATTATAGGCAGCAGAACAAGAGTAAAAGTAGTAAAGAATAAGATAGCACCTCCATTTAAAGAAGCCGAATTCGATATTATGTTTGGTCAGGGTATTTCTAGAGAAGGTGATGTGTTAGACCTTGCTGCTAATGAGAATATTATTGTGAAAAGTGGTGCCTGGTACGCTTATAATGATATTAAGATTGGTCAAGGCAGGGAAAATGCAAAGGTTTATCTAAAAGAAAACCCGGATATATTTGAAGAAGTCGAGAAAAAGGTACGTGAAAAATACAATATTAATACGGATAAAGTTGAAGAACCTAAGAATAAGAAAGCCGCAAAGGATACGAAAGAATCTGAGGGAAAAGAAGAATAGTTTATAATTGTTTTATTTAACATATCATAAACAGGGGGATGTTGCATAATTGCAATACCCCCTATTCTTTTATAGGGAGATGCCATGATTGTAACGAAATTAGAAGAATTAACAAAGGGAAAAGTAAAAGTATATATAGATGGAGAATATCATTTTTTACTATACCGTAAAGACATCAATACATATAAACTACAGGAAAATGAAATGATTCAAGAAAAAGTTTATGAAGAAATAATTCAGGATACCGTATTACGCAGAGCAAAACAAAAGGCTATGGCAATTTTAAAATATATGGATAGAACCGAACAGGAACTCAGACAAAAGTTAAAACAGGCTGAATATACGGAAAGTATCACTGAATCTGCTATTGAATATGTGAAGATGTTTCATTATCTGGATGATAAACGATTTGCTGCTAATTATATCCGTTATAAAAAGGATACAAAAAGCAAACGTCAATTACAGACTGAACTTATGCAAAAAGGTATTCGTAAAGAGTTCATTGAACAGGCATTTGAAGAGGAATATGATGACGAAGATTTAGCAATTCAAAAGGCAATAGCTAAGAAAACCATGGATATAGATTCTTTATCTCAGGAAGAAAAAAAGAAATTAGCTTCTTCACTTTATCGAAAAGGTTTCAAAATGGATAAAATACAAAAATATATTAAGATTTATTATTGATTAGAACATCAAAAGCCGGTGGGGGGTTGATTACGAGATAAATCAGCTCTAGCCTAATTTTTTTTTAGTATACACCAATATTATTTTTGTTAAAATAGCTGAATTTGGTAAACTTGCCGGTACATTATTGAATTATGACGTTAAAAGT
>CALDJN010000336.1 GCA_937901695.1 uncultured Anaerocolumna sp. | reverse complement strand
GTCCAAAATATAGATTTAGAATTAAGCGAAATGGATATTGAAAACAAGGAAGAATCTGTTGAAGAAATAAAAAATATATTGAAGAATAAGGGAAAAGTATATTCCCCAGTAACCGGTGTTTTGGTGGAATGTGGAATTACAATAGGAAACCGTATAACCGGCACAGAGAGAGTATGCTTTGCATTGAATAATTATGGATTTGAAGCTAAAGTCTCTAAAGAAGAAGTGAAACATCTTTCTGTGGGAGATGAGATGACTATACAGGTAGGTGAAAGCAAAGATGAATTATCCATATTAATAGAAAGTATCAGTTCAGAAGATGCAGAAGGGAAGATTACCATAACAGGAATTATGCCTAAAGGTAATTATTATGTAGGAACACCAGCTTCCTTTAAGGTAAGCAAGCAATCAAAGCAGTATAGAAATACAATCCCAATACAGGCACTAAGAATGGATGCAAATAATAAAACCTATGTTTTGATTACGGAAGAAACTAATACCATCTTAGGTAATGAATTAACTGCATTACGTATGGATGTTACAGTTTTAGAGAAAGACTATACTATAGCCGCTATTGAAAATGGTCTTTCAGACAATATTATTGTCAGCAGTAATAAAAATATTAAAGCAGGAGACCGGGTTCGCTTAAATGACCCTAATTAGGAGGATGAAAAAAAGGCTGTTCATTATTCTGCTCTCTTTGGCGGCACTGATTATATGGGGCAGCGGAATATATTATGGACAGTATATAAAAGAACATTATCAATCGGTTAGTATACGAATGAAAGAAGACAGGATTTCAGTAGAAAGATTCATGACTGCATTAAAATATGAAGAATATAAAAATCCAAAAAATATTCCTCATATCAGTGCCTGGAATCGTTTAGAGGATCAAACTATCACCAATGAAGAATTGGGAATACCCTACAAGACACAGCTAATTGAAGTATATGGCGATATTAATCAAGTATATCCAATGAGACTGACCCAAGGAAACTTACTTATCCAGGAAGATTACGAAGGCTGTATGATAGATCAGGTGGTGGCATATAAATTATTTGGAACAGTGGATTCGGTAGGAAATATTATTACCTATAGGAATAAGCAATATTACATACGGGGAATCATAAAATCTCCAGAGCCTATTTTTTTCATTCAAATTAATGATAAAAAACATACTTATTCCAACCTGGAGCTGGTATATGAGGACAAAGAAAATGGGCAGGAGCTGGCAAATGCATTTATGGCACAAAATAATTTAGCTGATTCCTATACCCTTTTAGATGGCCCCTTCTATGGAGGAATTTTAGATAGACTTTATAGAGTACCTGGCTGGTTTCTGGGTTTCTATATGCTCTATCAGATATTGAAAGTAATTTGGAGAAGAAGAACCTTGCCGTTACAAGCATTTGTTCTTCTATTAGGCTTTCTAGCAGTCTGGATGGTATTAAAATGGCTGTTGGAATTTCAGATTCATATACCGGAACGTCTAATTCCTACTAAATGGTCCGATTTTTCTTTTTGGATAGAAAAATATAAAGAATTTAGAATACAAATGGGGCAAATGGCATATTTGACGCCAACAGTAAAGGATATTAACTTTATCCGTTATGCAAAAAGATGTATTTATTACACTCTGATTTCCTTTGCCTGCATATGGGTATTTGCAGCACATATAAGATTCTTTTTAGACAAAATAAACGGTTTCTCTCTAGCCATCCTTGCAGTCATACTAGAATGTGGAGCTATTTTTATCTTGTATAAAACTGGAAGGACTTTTATTGCCAGCAATGGATATATTTACATGATTCCTATTTTTATCATAGGTGCAGACTTTGTAAATAATGGGAGGAATTATATTAGAAGTCAATATACCAAGTAATACCACAGGCCGAGCTGTAACCAAATAGTAATGCATATGAATTTTTTATTTTATTCTATCTAGTAAAGTGGTATGATATATAAATATCAATATAGATTTCTTAAGAAAGGCGTGGGTGAGAATTATGAAAGAAGTAGTTACTTCTACCCAAATGAAAGCAATAGATTCTTACACCATTAGGAAAATAGGAATTCCTTCTGTGGTATTGATGGAGCGTGCTGCCTTACAGGTTGCAAATGTAGTAAAACAACACAGTAATCCAGGGGATAAGATTCTAGCAGTATGCGGAACCGGCAACAATGGTGGTGATGGTATTGCAGCAGCACGTATATTAAAATGTGAAGGCTATGAAGCTGCCATACTTTTAGTTGGTGATGAAAACAAAGCTTCAGCGCAAACAAAGGAGCAGCTTAAAATTGCACGAAATTTAAGCATATCCATATTTAACAATATAAACATCAATGAATATACTATAATAATAGATGGGTTATTTGGAATTGGCTTAAATAGGCCAGTTACTGGTACTTATGAAGAGATTATAGAAAATATAAATTCTGGCAATCATCTGGTATTTGCCGTTGATATTCCCTCTGGTTTATCATCGGATTTGGCAAAACCTTTGAATGTAGCTGTAAAAGCCCACTATACAATTACATTTGGATACAACAAGGTAGGTTTAATCTTATATCCGGGCTGTGAATATGCGGGGAAAGTGATTGTGGCGGATATTGGATTCCCACAGACAGCCTTTGATGCAACAAGCAAAACAGCTGGAATCCATTACCACATATATGACAATGCTGATAAGGAGAAGTTACCAACAAGACACAAGTATTCTAATAAAGGTACCTATGGAAAAGTTCTGATAATTGCAGGTTCAAATAATATGAGCGGAGCCTGCTATCTTTCTGCAAAAGCAGCATATAGTTCCGGAGCTGGCTTGGTGAAGGTAATGACGGTAGAAGAAAACAGAATTATTATGCAGCAGTTATTACCGGAGGCATTATTATATACTTATACCTCAGAAACACTTGAGGATTCTAGTAAAATAGGAGAAATTATCGAGCAAATACATTGGGCAACTGCCATTGTTATAGGTCCGGGTATTGGTGTGGGTTTGGATTCTGAGAAGCTGCTAAATTTAGTTATAAGAAATGCAAAAGCCCCGCTGCTTATTGATGCAGACGGTTTAAATATTATAGCATCTATGAATCATAAGAAATTTGTTAAGGATAATGAATTAAATAAAGGCAACGAGCTAAATAAAGATGATGAACTAAATAAAGATGGCGAGCTAAATAAAGATTACGAACTAAATAAAGATGGCGAACTAAATAAAGACAATGAATTAAATAAAGATGACGAACTAAACAGAGATAACGAGCCAAATAAAGATAACGAACTAAATAAGGATTATGAACTAAATAAAGATAAAACTGTTTTTATACATGAAGATATTGTTAATATGCTACCGAAGGGGACTATATTGACTCCACATATAAAAGAGCTATCCAGACTTATTAACATGCCAGTAAAAGAGATTGTTACTAATTTACTAGAAATTTCCGGTAAATGTACCGATAATAATGAACTAATATTTGTCATAAAAGATTCAAGAACCATCGCTTCATATAAAGAAGTGGCATATATTAATACTTCAGGAAACAACGGTATGTCTACCGGTGGTTCCGGGGATGTTTTAACAGGTATAATAGGAGCTTTCATTGGGGGAGGATTATCTTCATGGGAAGCAGCAAGGCTAGGCGTTTATATACATGGATTAGCCGGTGATAAAGCAGCAGAGAAAAAGGGTTGTTATAGTATGATGGCTAGTGATATAATTGAGGCATTGCCAGAAGTATTAGAAAAATAAATTGGAAGCAGGTTGAAAAACATTGTTTTTTCAACCGGCAATTTATGCCGGTCACAAATCTGCTTCGTTAATAAAAGGCGTTAAAGTGCCGGAATAGAGGATGTTATGACAAAAGACTACGAGATATTATCTTTAAAAGAAGTAAAACAACAGCGTTATTACAGGGTTACTGCAAATATTAATTTAGATGCAATTTGTGATAACATTTTAAATATAAAGAAGTTAACTGGGGAAAATACTAAAATTATGGCTATTTTAAAAGCGGATGGTTATGGTCACGGTGCCATCCCCATTGCACAAACATTGGATCATATTGGTGTAGATGCATTTGGTATTGCAATTATTGAAGAGGGAATTGAACTTAGAAATGCAGGTATTGAGAAACCAATACTAATCCTTGGATATACCCCAAAGGAACAATATAAAAAATTAGTTGAATATAATATAAGCCAGACTATTTTCCAGTATGATTTGGCGAAAGAACTGTCTGACGAAGCATTAAGTCAGAATAAGGTGGCACCAATTCATATTAAACTGGATACTGGTATGACCAGATTAGGATTTCGTGACACAGAAGAAAGTATTGAAGAAATTAAGGAGATTGCAGCATTAAAAGGTGTAAAAATTGAAGGCATATTTTCACATTTTGCCTGTGCAGACGAAGAAGATAAAACTTCAGCTCATAATCAATTAAATCGTTTTTTAAAATTTGTAAATCGGTTAGAAGAGGAAGGAGTTACTTTACCTATTAAACATATTTCTAATAGTGCAGCAATTATTGATATGCCAGAAGCTAAGCTTAATATGGTTAGAAGCGGTATATCTACTTATGGCTTATATCCATCAGAGGAAGTAAATAAGGAACAATTAAAACTTACACCAGCTTTGGAACTGAAGTCACATGTAAGTTATGTAAAGGATGTAGAACCAGGAGTTGGCGTAAGTTATGGCAGTACTTATATAACAAAAAGAAGAACAAAAATAGCTACCATTCCAGTTGGTTACGGAGATGGATACCCAAGACAGCTCTCTTCCAAAGGCAGAGTATTAATACATGGCAAATCGGCTCCAATTTTAGGAAGAGTCTGCATGGATCAATTTATGGTAGATGTTACTCACATTGATAATATAAAGCAAGGAGACTCTGTAACTTTGATAGGCAGAGATGGGGACCAATTCATTTCTGTAGAAGAAGTAGGTGCTCTGGTGAATTCATTTAATTATGAAATTATATGTAATATAGGAAAGAGAATCCCGCGTATATATAGTTATCAGAATAAGATTTATGAATTAAAAGAGTAATTTTTAAAAATGTCACAGAAAAGAAAACATTTTATGGAATATACATTACAAAATTGGAGATAATAAGAGTAAAGCCATAAAATGGAGTGTGAAAAATAGTGAATATAAAACGAGGCGATATATTTTATGCAGATTTAAGACCTGTAATCGGTTCTGAGCAGGGCGGAGTAAGACCAGTACTGATTATACAAAACGATACAGGTAATAAACATAGCCCAACAGTAATATGTGCAGCAATTACATCAAAAATGAATAAAGCAAAGCTCCCCACCCATGTTGAAATAGATGCAGACAAATATGGGATTATAAAAGATTCAGTTATCCTTTTAGAACAAATTCGAACCATTGATAAATCAAGGTTAAAAGAAAAGGTATGTCATCTAGATCAAGACGTATTAAAAAAGATTAATCGAGCATTAATTATAAGTTTTGCATTAGATACATACATTTAATTAATTTATTTAGTAGTCACTTGGGAGAGTTAGATGGACCCTAACTGTTAAATACAAGAGGCTGCTGTAAATGCGATGTTAGAAACCAGTATTCTCCTGGTTAGCCACCAGTTATCTTAGTTATCCAGCACCGAAAATTATTAATCAAGACAAAAAAGCCAGCGGGGTCTGCTGACTTCTTCACCTGGTATCTAGATTTATATAGTACCATGCGTATAATAGGGTGGGAGTAGAAAGTGATTTATTATTCACTATCTACTTATAGTATAGATGGAGTTTGTGTCTATAATGTGATAAAAAAATGAAATAAGTATGAAGTTTAATAAAGATAAATTAAAAAAATGTAAGATATTAAGATATCAGTTATATATGTAAGAATAAATTTAATATTGGCATCCATTTTGATTGGTAGATATTTCATGTATAGAGATGAAAAAAATCGTTGACAAATCCTTTTATACAAGATATAATAAAATTCCATCGCCAATGGAGACGCGAATTCGATTATTTTCATGCATTAGTTACAATAATTATTGCAAAATCAAATACTAAAATTATCGAACACTAATCAAACACTAAAATCAATG
>CALDJN010000335.1 GCA_937901695.1 uncultured Anaerocolumna sp. | reverse complement strand
GTATGTAAAGAATATCTGCCATTTACAGCATGTGGACTGGACGATGAGAGAGTTCATCTGCATTTTGAAGATGGACTGAAATTTGTACGGGGAAAAGAAGGAGAATATGATTTAATCCTTGTTGATTCTACGGATCCCTTCGGACCTGGAGAAGGTTTATTTACAAAAGAATTCTATGGTAATTGCTTTCGTGCTTTAAATGAAACCGGAATATTAGTAAACCAGCATGAAAGTGTTTATTACGATTCTTATGCAGCTTCCATGAAGCGTGCACATCAGAGAATTAAGGAATGTTTTCCTATTGCAAAGGTTTACCAGGCTCATATTCCAACTTATCCATCGGGACACTGGTTATTTGGATTTGCATCGAAAAAATATGATCCGATTCAAGACTTATATGCTAATAAGTGGAATGAATTAGGAATAAAAACAAGATACTATAATACAGACTTGCATAAAGGAGCATTTGCCTTACCGAATTATGTAAAGGAGCAATTGGAAAATGAATAAAAATATTCATACCTTTATAGGCTGTGACAGCGAATATGAGGAAAGTAAAATTGTACTATTTGGAGCACCCTTTGATAGTACCACTTCCTATCGACCAGGTACAAGATTTGCAAGTTCTGCCATACGTAACGAAAGTTTTGGTATTGAAACCTATAGTCCATATTTGGACAAAGATATAACCGATTATAAGATATTTGATGGTGGTGATTTGGAGCTAACCTTTGGCAATCCCAAAAGAGCACTGGAGGATATCGAAAACTTTTCTACACAAATTATAAAGGATGGTAAACTTCCCTTTATGATTGGAGGGGAACATCTTGTAACTTTGGGTGCCGTAAGTGCTGCGGTAAAGGCATATGAAGATTTACACATTATTCATTTTGATGCACATGCTGACTTAAGAGATGATTACTTAGGTGAAACCCTATCTCATGCATCCGTTATGAGAAGATGCTGGGACTTAGTGGGGGATAGCAAAATCTTTCAGTTTGGTATCCGAAGCGGTGACAGGGAAGAGTTTAAGTGGGGCAGGGATCATGTTAAAACTACTAAGTTTACATTTGAAGGCTTAGAGGAAGTAATCGACAGCCTGAAAGGGAAACCGGTATATTTTACTATTGATTTAGACATTTTAGATCCTGGCGTTTTCCCCGGAACGGGAACACCGGAAGCAGGTGGTGTCACTTTCCTTGAATTGTTAAGTGCTGTTAGAAAAGTAAGTAAGTTAAATATTGTAGGTCTTGATATGAATGAATTGTCACCAATTTACGACCAAAGTGGTGCTTCCATTGCACTTGCTTGTAAGTTGGTCAGAGAAATACTTTTGGTGCTAGTATAAAATGCAAAGTGGCAAGAATGGGTGGGGCGAAGTAAGTCAGGGAAATACTTTTGGTGCTAGTATAAAGGAGGTAATTTAAATGGGAAAAGCGTTAATTATTGGTGCTGGCGGAGTTGCCAGTGTTGTTGCTCATAAATGCTGCCAGAATTCTGAGGTATTCGAGGAAATCTGTATTGCAAGCAGAACCAAATCAAAATGTGATAATTTAAAAGAAAAATTGCAAGGCGGAAAAACAAAAATTACCACTGCACAAGTAGATGCAGATCATACAGAAGAAGTAATTGCATTAATTAACCATTTTAAACCGGATATTGTTATAAATGTTGCACTGCCTTATCAAGATTTAACTATTATGGATGCATGTCTTGCAACAAAAACAGACTATGTAGATACTGCTAACTATGAACCGGTAGATACTGCAAAGTTTGAATACAAATGGCAATGGGCATACAGAGAAAAATTCAAAGAAGCTGGTATTACTGCTTTACTTGGAAGTGGCTTTGACCCAGGGGTTACCGGTGTATTCTCAGCCTATGCCATGAAACATCAATTTGACGAAATACATCAAATCGATATTCTGGATGCTAATGCAGGTGACCATGGATACCCCTTTGCAACAAACTTTAATCCGGAAATTAACATTCGAGAAGTAACTGCCAAGGGAAGTTATTTTGAAAATGGAAAGTTTATTGAAACGGATCCAATGTCTATTAAACGAGTTTATAATTTCCCTGAAATTGGTGAAAAAGATATGTATTTATTACATCATGAAGAAATGGAATCTCTTGCTCTAAATATTAAGGGAATTAAGAAGATTCGCTTCTGGATGACATTTTCACAAAATTATTTAACTCATTTAAAATGCCTTGAGGATGTTGGAATGACTTCCATTGAACCAATTGAATTTGAAGGACATCAAATCGTACCTTTACAATTTTTAAAGGCAGTTTTACCGGATCCTGCATCTTTAGGACCAAGAACAAAGGGAAAAACAAACATTGGATGTATCTTCCAGGGCATCAAAGACGGAAAAGAAAAGACCTATTATGTATATAACGTTTGCGACCATGAAGAGTGCTATAAGGAAGTTGGTTCTCAGGCAATATCATACACAACCGGTGTTCCGGCTATGATTGGTGCCATGATGGTTATGACCGGCAAGTGGAAGAAGCCAGGTGTGTATAATATTGAAGAGTTTGATCCAGATCCATTTATGGATGCATTAAATCAATTTGGATTACCTTGGAAAGAAAGCTTTAATCCTGATTTAGTAGAATAGGAAGTGACAATGAATATAGATGTTACCAATATACCAACACCTGCTTATATCGTTGATGAAAGACTGCTAAAGAAAAATTTAGAAATATTAAAATACGTATCCGATCAAACCGGCTGCAAAATTTTGTTGGCACAAAAGGCATTCTCTATGTATGCAACCTATCCTTTAATAGGGAAATACCTTCAGGGAACCACTGCAAGTTCTTTATTCGAAGCTAAACTTGGAAAAGAAGAAATGGAAGGTGAAGTTCACATTTTTTCTCCGGCTTATAAAGAAGAGGAGATGAATGAGATACTATCCATATGTGACCATATTGTATTTAATTCCTTTTCTCAATGGAAAAAATATAGGAATCAGATAAAGGCAGCTGACAGAAAGATTGAATGTGGTATTCGTATTAATCCGGAATACTCTGAAATAGAAACGGATATGTACAATCCATGCTTTACCGGCTCCAGATTAGGGGTTACCTTATCACAATTTGAGCCGGAAGAGATGGAGGGTATTGACGGACTTCATTTTCATACTATGTGCGAGCAGAATTCCGATGTATTAGAACGTACGGTTAAAGTAGTAGACGAAAAGTTTGGAAAATACATTGCTAAGTGTAAATGGATTAATTTTGGTGGAGGTCATCACATTACCAGACCGGATTATGATTTGGACACATTGATTCGCTCTATCAAGTTTATGAAAGGTAAATACGGAGTGGAAGTTTATTTAGAACCTGGTGAGGCAGTAGCCCTGAATGCCGGATATCTGGTTGCCAGAGTATTAGATACTTTACACAATGATATTGACCTGGCTATACTGGATACTTCAGCAGCCTGTCATATGCCCGATGTATTAGAAATGCCATATCGCCCTAATATAATTGATGCAGGTAAACCAGAAGAATATCCATATACCTACCGGCTTGGTGGTCCTACCTGTTTAGCTGGTGATATTATCGGAGATTACTCCTTTAAAGAACCATTAAAGCCTGGTGATAAATTAGTTTTCTGTGATATGGCTATCTATACCATGGTAAAAAACAATACTTTTAATGGAATTAACTTGCCTGCGATTACTCTATATAGTGAAGAAAAAGGATTGCAGATAATAAAACAATTTGGATATGAAGACTTTAAGATGAGGCTATCCTGATTCTGTCTCTTATGACAAATAAAAAGTTATCGCATTAATTATAACGTACGTACGCTTTGCCTAATATAGGTTGTTCAGACCTTAGAGAGTA
>CALDJN010000334.1 GCA_937901695.1 uncultured Anaerocolumna sp. | reverse complement strand
ATTTCAACATAATCTTTTACTTTTTTAAATCAACCATATTTACAAAAACATGTTACTGCGATTCATTTTTAACAATTATACTATAAATCAATTTATTAGACTACCATAATTGAATTCCTATAATATTTTCCTATAACCTCTATATCTATTTCATATATAATGTATATTCCTCCTATTTAACCTTGAGAAAAAGTAAGTATTATAAAATAGATAATATACAAACGTTGTCAATAGGTACCTATCAACTTTAATATAAATTTACTTTCTAATTAATATAAAACATAAAATTTATAAACAACAGCTTTGCCCCCCATAAACTAAATGGACCTTCGTGAGTATGAGAGGATATATTTTTCATGTGACTTTGGAAGAATTCGTTATGGTATTAGAACCATCGAATTCTCCAAGTGGAACATGAAAATATATCCTCTCATACTCACGAAGGTCTCTATAAATTACAATGGGCAAAGCGCCCTCTCTCAATTCTATTTAGAAGTAATATACCCTTTGGCTTTCAAGAGTTCAGCGATTAATACAGCACCGCCTGCTGCTCCACGAATGGTATTGTGAGATAAACCTACGAATTTATAATCGTAAACCGTATCTTCACGAAGCCTTCCTAAAGAAATACCCATACCGTTTTCATAATCTTTGTCTAACTTAACTTGTGGACGATTATCTTCCTCAAGGTATTGAATAAAGTGTTTTGGTGCACTTGGTAAATCTAATTCTTGTGGTAATCCCTTATATTCCCTCCAAGCTTTGATAATTTGCTCTTTAGTTGGTTTTTTATCAAAACTTACAAATACAGCTGCAGTATGCCCGTCACTTACAGGTACACGAATACATTGGGTTGTAATAACAGGGGTATTTGCTTTTACGATTTGACCGTTTTCAACCTTACCCCAGATTCTAAGAGGTTCTTGCTCACTCTTTTCTTCTTCCCCGCCAATGTATGGTATCACATTATCCACCATTTCAGGCCAGTCCTTAAATGTCTTTCCTGCACCGGAAATAGCTTGATAAGTTGTTACTACAACAACCTTGGGTCCGAATTCCTTTAAAGCATGAAGGGCTGGCGTATAGCTTTGAATAGAGCAATTAGGTTTTACTACGATAAAGCCTCTGTTGGTTTCCAAACGTTTCTTTTGGTCTTCTATTACTGCCAAATGTTCCGGATTGATTTCAGGTACTACCATTGGTACATCCGGTGTCCATCTATGTGCACTATTATTAGACACAACCGGAGTTTCTGTTTTAGCATAGGCTTCTTCTATGGCTTTGATTTCTTCTTTTGTCATATCAACTGCACTAAATACAAAGTCTACTTCTTTGCTAACTTCTTCAACATTATTTACATTCTTAACGATAATTTTCTTTACTGATTCCGGCATTGGAGTTGTCATCTTCCAACGTTCTCCTACCGCCTCTTCATATGTTTTTCCAGCACTTCTTTCACTGGCTGCTATAGATACAACTTCAAACCAGGGATGATTCTCTAATAAGGAAACAAAGCGCTGGCCCACCATTCCAGTACCACCTAAAATACCAACTTTTAATTTGTTCATACTAACACCAATTCCTTTCAACTCATAAAAGGACAAATACTATAAACTGTATTTGCGCCACGTACATATGTCTTTATTGTAGGTATACTTTACTCTTTTTATTTATAAAAAGCAACTATTTTCAAGTATTTATTCACCTTTTGTTATAAATGTTCAAATATTAAGTATAAATATAAAATAGTTTAGTCATTATTCTTATCTAAGAATCTCATTTTCCCACTAGTATACTTCTTGGGAATCTCACCGATTTGATCATTATTAAAATCCAATTCCAATCTCATCTCATTAGTCAATGCATTGGCACAATCAGGGCATAATCTACCGGAACGTATATTTACACCACATCTTTCACATTGAATAAATATAGGAGAATCTTCAGGTATTTCAATTCTATTATCTTTTAAATATAGTCTGATAAAACGAACTGGAACTCCGGTCTTCTCAGATACCTCCATAACAGTAGCTGTACCATTTTCATAAATATACGCTTTTACTTTTTTAAATGCCTCATCATCCTGTTTCTTGCATGAAGGACAGTAGCAGCGTCCAATTCCATAATATTGAAAGATTTTACCGCATCTTACACAAGTCCTTATTTCACTATTTGATTTTCTTTCGTAACTCATATTTACCTCCCTCAGTAAATTTAATTTATCTTATGTTATTTAGATACATCATCAAGCTTGTATCCCTCTGTCAACCTGCCATAATTTAATTTATCTTATGTTGTTTAGATACTCTAAAAGTAAATCTTGTAATTGTTCCATACTTTCAATTTCATTTACCTGATTTCTTAATTTGGCAGCTAAAGGATATCCAGTTGCATACCAGGCAATATGTTTTCGCATTTCCCTAATACCAATATATTCACCTTTATAGGTAATTGACATTTCTGCATGACGAAGCATCATATCTACCGCTTCTTTAGGAGACGGTTTCTTTGGTATCTTACCTGTGTGAAAATATTCTTTAATTTGTGAAAAAATCCATGGGTTGCCTCTGGCACCACGAGCTATCATAATACCATCACAGCCTGTTTCATTAACAAGTCTAATGGCATCTTCAGGGGTAAATACATCTCCATTTCCAATGACTGGTATGGAGACGGCTTCTTTTACTGCTTTAATAATCTTCCAGTCAGCTTCTCCACTGTAATATTGCTCTCTTGTTCTACCATGAACGGCAATGGCAGCTGCTCCGCTTGCCTCTGCTATCTTGGCTATTTCCACTGCATTTGCCGTAGATTCTGTAAAACCTTTACGTATTTTTATGGTAAGAGGTTTTTTTATTGCAGAAGCTACAGCATGTACAATTTCACCTACTAGTTTAGGCTCTTTCATTAACCCGGAGCCTTCACCATTATTTACAATTTTCGGCACGGGGCATCCCATATTAATATCTAATATATCAAAGCTCTTATCTTCAATACGCTTTGCAGTCTCACTCATAATATAAGGATCAGCTCCAAACAATTGCAGAGAAACTGGTCTTTCTTCGTCTGCGACTTCTAAAAGCTTTTCCGTGTTTTGGTTATTGTATTGTATCCCTTTGGCACTTACCATTTCCGTATAAATCAAATCCGCGCCTTGCTCTTTACATAACAGACGAAATGGCAGGTCTGTTACTCCTGCCATAGGACCTAATACAAGATTACCATTTATTTTTACATTTCCAATTATTAAACTCATTAAAAATTCCCTAACTCTCTAATCTTTCTGATATATATTTTTTAATATACGAAAGAAATATAACTTATTTATACTTAATTATGGATGTTGATAACCCGTAACACAAAATACTTTAAAAGAAATATAACTTCTTTATACTTAATCAAGGCGGATATTCCCAGTTTACTATCGCTACTTGTCTATAACCTATTAATACATTTTATTTTTATTATAAATGAGACGGATACCTTGTAAGGTTAAGCCATCATCAAAAATTTGAATGGCATCTGTTCCATCGGCAATAATTTTACCAAGTCCCCCAGTTGCAATTACTTTGATTTCCTCTATACCAGATTCTTCTATAATCTTTTTTACTATATACTCAGTTTGTCCTATATAACCATAAACCAATCCAGCCTGCATACTTGTTATGGTTTCCTTTGCCAAAATAGAATCTGGCTTTCTAATTTCGATTTCCGGTAATCTTGCTGTTTGATGCCATAAAGCGTCAGCACATATGCGAATACCTGGGCTTGTAATACCTGCAAGGAAAGAACCATCCTCTGAAATAAGATCATAGGTAGTAGCGGTTCCAAAATCAATAACTATTAGTGGTCCACCATATAAGTCATAGGCGGCAACTGCATCCACAATACGATCCGGACCAATTTCCTTTGGATTTGGCGTAACGATCTTAATGCCTGTTTTCGTCCCTGTACCAATTTCAAACGGTGTTATATTAAGATACTTTATAATAGCAGATTTTAGAGAATGCATAATTCCAGGCACAACAGATGCTATGGCAACTGCTTCAATTTGAGAAAGGTCCATTCCTTTTGATTTCAGTAAATCATGAATCATGATTCCAAATTCGTCAGAGGTCCTTGCTATTCTTGTAGTAATACGAAAGTTAGCTATCAAAACCTCTTCTTTAAAAACACCTAATGTGATATTAGTATTACCTGCATCTATTACCAGTAACATATCCAATTGCCTCCAATTCTACTTATCCTCTATATCAACATCTTCTCCTAAATAGAAAACTCTATAATACATTTCCAGGGACTCTAACAATTCTTCTTTATTCTGCCTGATTTCTTTTATTTTAAGGACACTGCCAATCTCATCAAAAAGAAGATCTCCTTCTTTAGAAGTTACATTAAACATCAGATTTCCTTCTTCATCAAACTCTAATGTAAGAATGCCACCAACATCTTCTGTGTACAAAACACACATAATTTTTAATTCCTCTTTAATAGACTCTGGAAGAGAATTAAAATCTTCATTTAAAAAAAATTTATGCTCATAAGCACTACTGGCGCACAAAACCATCTTATCTTGATACATAGTCAATTCATACCCTTTCGGCTAAACTCTTTTCATGCAATCTGTCATATGATGTTCTAATAAAAATTCATCATTTTCTATTGCATTTTAACACTATATATCATAAACGGAAACAGGAAATAATTCAAGTAAATTTAAGACAATCAAAGATAAAATTTAAACTCTCAGTTGCAATTCAGCCTGTAACAGCTTTAATTTCCAAGCGTAGCGACCATAACCGCTTTTATGGTATGCATACGATTTTCTGCTTCATCAAATACAACTTTACTATGCTTTTCAAAAACATCCTCAGTAACTTCATTACCCTTTACTGCCGGAAGGCAATGTAAGAAAATCGTCTCTTTCTTACCTGTCTTATCCATAAGTGTTTGATTAACCTGATAAGGTTTTAAAATGGCAATACGGTCTGCTGCAAGGTCTTCCTCACCCATGGAACACCATACATCCGTATAGATGGCATCAGCATCTTTTACTGCTTCCATATCATCGGTGATAGTTATCGTACTGCCTGCTACAGCTGCATATTCTTTGCAAGTCTTTACTAAATCCTCTTTGGGCCATAAGGACTTTGGAGCAAGAATGGTAAAGTTGATTCCAATTTTACCGGAACCAATCATTAAACTATTTGCCATATTATTTCTGCCATCACCAACAAATACTAAATTAAGTCCCGCTAATTTCCCAAATTGCTCTTTTAAAGTTAAGAAATCGGCTAATATCTGTGTTGGATGATATAAATCTGTTAAGCCATTCCAAACAGGTACACCACTATATTTAGCAAGCTTTTCAACGGTTTCCTGCTTAAACCCACGGAATTCAATACCATCAAATATTCTTCCCAATACTCTTGCAGTATCTTCTACGCTTTCCTTATGCCCTAATTGTATATCATTCTTTCCTAAATATTCAGGATGTCCACCTTCATCAATACAGCCAACTGTAAATGCACATCTGGTTCTGGTAGAAGGTTTTTCAAATATTAATGCAATATTCTTGCCCTTTAAACTATTACCTGTAATGCCCTGCTTCTTTTTTGCTTTTAAATCTGCTGCCAGATCTATTAAATATTCAATCTCCGCCGGTGTAAAATCCTTTAACGTTAATAAACTGCGTCCTTTCAAATTCATGGTGAAACCTCCTTTATAAAATGTGGGTAATATTCTACTATTACTTCTAACAAGGTGAATAATTTGTATTTATAAATAGTTATGTTTACAAATAGTTATGTTTACAAACAAGTATATTTACAAACAGTTATATTTACAAATAGTTATATTTATAATAGTTATGTTTATAAACAAGTATATTTACAAATAGTTATATTTATAAACAGTTATATTTACAAACAGTTGTGTTTATTTATTCATATTACTTAATTATTATTCATTTGTCAATACATTTTATAGGATTATGCAATGGTAATCATTTTTAAAACCAACTCCACAAATATAGGGAATCTATAACCATTCTCCTTTAATCTGTGATACCTTATTTTCACCAGTTCTAAAAGCTGTTCTTCTGTATATACCTTGTATTTAGTTATCATAACTGCCTTTGCGCAAAGTTCTAATAAACTGATATATAATTCTTGGTAAGTCCATTCTTTCTTCAATTTTAAAGTTGCTGCTAAACGTGGACATACTGTTTCCAAAAATAGCCTTGTATAAATATCTAAATCTTCGTAATTTAATTTATAATATTCCAAAAGAGCCATCTTCGCATAATTGTTTACATGAATAAGATTATTTAGACACTCTTCCTCACTTAGCAGTCCATCAATATAATAGATTTTTCCTCTTAAAGAACACATTTGCTTTACGGCATCATAGTATCCAAGTTTTATATTCCTTTTGCTCTTCCTGCTGTCAAACTCTAATATTCCTCCTAAATTTGCTTTTGGTGCAATCTCTATAATATTGACGTCCTTTGGTATTTTAATGGGTTTCTCCAACCCCAGTCCATAGATTCGAATGATTATAATATCTTTATACCCGCGATTTATCAACATATCTACCGGAACATTATTGGATAATCCACCGTCTAAATATTTTATCCCCTGCAATTTTTCATTTTGAAAGGCTGGTAAATAAGAACTGGCAAGCAAATAGTCTTTTAACGCATTTTCTTTTGTTTCTTTTGCTACTATCTCAACTCCTTTTAATTTAGAAACTTCAAAAGTTCCCACTAAAAATTCAATATCGGAATTTCTAATTTTGTCTTCATCAACGTATTCATTAATTAAATTCTTCAAAGGAGTAATATTAATACCTCTATCAGTAACAAATTGCTTTATATCTTTTAGCAATTCCTTTATATCTATATTTTTTAAATCTTTATTTTTTAACTTTCTTATCTGTTCCTCATTAACATTCATAATATTAGAATAGGTAATACTACTCCATAATTCTTCTGCTTTCAGATAATCACCCATACAGAATAGAGCGCCATTTAATGCACCTACTGATACGCCTGCTATACCTTTAATTTTAACTCCAAATTCAAGAAGAGCCTTCCAGACACCAATCTGATAGGCTCCTCTTGCACCGCCGCCTTCCAAAACAAGACCATATTCTTTATTTAAATCCAGCATTGGTTTCATACTTATCTCCTTAAATTGTATTTCATAATTTAGGTGTAAACCGTCTTACGCTAAGTCCTTCCCCCTACAGGGGTTACCCTGTCTGCATTTTTTCACTCAAATCATTTCATATATGAATATTAAAGAAGTCCTAACCATCAAAATTGAAAAGTCGAGAACTTCCTTAGATAATATACCTATGTTATTTTTCTACATCCATTTTATTTTTTTGAATCATGGTGTGATTATGAGTGGTGCTTCTATTCATATAATCTGCAATTAGATTTTGATTCAATATTTCTTTTGAAGTCTCCTTAATTTTAATGGCTCTATTGTAGTCTTCTTCAAAAAGTGCCGCATCTAGTTCTTTATGGGTTTCTACATCCCATGCCCTGCTTCCTTCAAAAACACCTTCTCTAGATATTTCAAACATAACATTATTATGGATAAAAGATCCTTCAAATAAATAAGCAGTAAAAGCTGCAAAACCTTCTTTCGCATTGACTAAATCCTGACCCAGAATATAGGGATTATTAATTTTTAATCCCATTATATTAGCAATGGTTGGAAGGAAGTCAATCTGACCACCTGTTGTAGATATTGTTCTATTTACATCACTTCCAGGAACATGTATGATTAAAGGAACTCTTAACATTTCATCGTAATCATATTCTCTTCCTAAGTATTCTTCCATCTTTTCTTGGTTGTTATCCATATTTTTATTTAAACCATGATGATCGCCATATATTCCAATAATCGTATTATCATATAGTCCGGACTCTTTTAAATCTGCAATAAATTGACCAAGAGCTTCATCTGTATAATGAATGGCTTGTAAATAGGAACCAAACTTCGTATCTTTATCTTCTTCCCGCAATACTAAAGTGCTATCTTTTTCATCTAAAATATATGGATGATGACTGGTTAAAGTAACAATAAAGCTAAAGAATGGTTCTTTCTCATCTTTTAATATATCTATTGCCTGCTTAAACATGGACTTATCTGAGATACCTAAGCCGATAATTTCACTTGCATCTAAATCTTCCATACTATAGAATTTCTTAAATCCCTGCCCCGGATATGCTGCTTCTCTATTCCAAAACTGTCCTTCATAACCATGAATAGCTAAGGTGTCATAGCCTTTTTCACGTAGAATCCAAGGAAGTCCATAAAATGTATTCTTTTCATATAAGGTATAGCACTCTCGGTCAATAACCGGATATAAACTATTTAATGTGGCAAATTCTGCATCAACGGTATTACCCTTTCCTATGGTGCTATAATATCGGTTAAAGTATAAGGAGTCCTTACTGATTAAGGCATTTAGGTTAGGAGTAAGTATTTGTCCGTTGTATTCTGCACCAATGACAAAGTTCTGTAATGCTTCTACTTGTATTAGTATAAGATTTTTGTCCTTCCCAATTCCTTGTAAGGATAAACCATCTTCCTTTGGTGCAACTTCTTCAACCACTTCTAAAACCTTATCTGCCGGTATCTTTTCTGTTGCTATATTATCTGTAACTGCATTGTATATATCATTTACATGGTTAGTAAAAAACTCTACACTGTTTACCTTATCAATGGCTACGCTATCTAAAGGATTTACCACCAATAAGCCAAAGATAGCACATAAACCTACTATTAAATACTTCATTTCTTTTTTGAAACTCCAGCTATTTTTTGTGCTGGTATCATCGATATGTTTCTTAAAATAGTAATAAACAAAGGGAATATCCAAGAACAATAAAAAGCTTGCAGGTATTAATGTTGCAATAAAGCTATCTGGTACAGCAGCAACATTTTTTGCTTGCCAAAGTTGTTTGATAGAAACTGTTTGGTTATAATAATTATAGTACATGGAATCGGCAAACATTAATACGCTTACTAAGCTGTATACAATTAGAAACAATCCCTTTTTATGTTTGAATTTAATTCTGCTAAATCCAATAAATATGATTCCTAATGCTATTATACTCACTATAATAATGATGCTATCTAATATATTAGCATCAATTAACCCATAATATACAATAAGCTTTATGGTAAACAAAAGCAGAATCATATAAGGCGATTGTAATATTTTTTTGTACTGTTTCATTATGAATTCTCTCCTTTTGCCAAGATAACAGAGTAACATCTCTTCTTGAATTACCCATCCTACTTCCTATATATAATATCTCAATGATATTCTATTATCAAGGAAAGAATTCTTAAGATTCTCTTAAAAATTGGAAATTAAAAGGTATTAATTTTAGACATAATTAAGGATTAATAAAAAGTTAGCTTATTAAATTAGGACGCTTTGCCTAATATAGGTTATGCAGACCTTAGAGAGTAGACAGGGGATATATTTCATGTTCCGTTGAAAAATTCGATGGTTCTAATACGATAGTAATC
>CALDJN010000333.1 GCA_937901695.1 uncultured Anaerocolumna sp. | reverse complement strand
TTTGAGAAATACGGCTATTGGAAGGATTCTGTTATTCGTGTAAAAGGTGATGCAGTATGGAATTTTACTGTTATGTTTTTATCTACTTGGGATTTCTTGAGCCAGACAAAGGAAGATGCTTCTAAATTCCGCAAAGATATTCCTCTTCTAAAGGAAGATAACCCTTCTGGATTCGTTCAGCCTTACAACGATACTCCGCTGGATTATGAAGGAGTTGGTGAAACCGTTTATCTTAATTTAATTAATAAAGCCACAGATTATATCTATATTACAGCTCCTTATCTTATAATCGATAATGAAATGGTTACGGCCTTGTGTAATGCTGCCAAAAGTGGTGTAGATGTTCGAATTATTACTCCTCATATTCCAGACAAAAAGATAGTTTATATGGTAACTTGTTCTTTCTATCCTCTCCTAATGGAAAGTGGCATTAAAATTTATGAATTTACACCAGGCTTTATTCATGCTAAAAATATGATAGTAGATGACACCTATGGTATCGTTGGGTCTATAAACTTAGATTACCGCAGCTTATATCTGCATTATGAATGTGGTGTATGGATGTATAAGTCTGACTGTATTATGGATATGAAAAAGGATTTTCTTAAGACAATTGAGGAAAGTAAACTTCTTTACTATGAGAAAAGTAAATATAAGAATTGTTACAATCGCTTTGCCAGCTCTATTTTGAGAATATTGGCACCATTATTTTAATGGCAATGGATATCTAATGGGGCTGTTGCAGAATGACAGTTTTGCAACAGTCCCATTGACACATAAGGTTTATAGTTTATGACTTTTTATTGTTAAAACTTTCTGCAAAGGTATTGCGATATTCATTTGCAGATATCCCCATCTTTTTCTTGAATACTCTCGAAAAATGAGCTAAATCCACAAAACCTACTTTTTCTGATATATTTCCAATTCTAAGGGAGGGATCTTGTAACAGTTTTATTGCTTCCCGTATTCTAATATTATTTAGAATTTCAGAAAAATTCTGTCCCAGGTTCCGATTCAACAGTTTACTTAAATGCCATTGGCTGACATATGTCTTTTCAGCCACTTCAGATAATGTAATCTTATGAGCATAATTCTGTTCTATGTATTTCATTGCATTAATGACAATAAAATTATTTGCTTCGCTGTCTAATCTGGCTTCTTGTATACCGGCATTTTCATCACTATCCGGTAATATATTATTAGACTTCAGATTATTTACCATGGTCTTTATGGCTTCTTCAAGTTCCTCCATAGAAGAGGGCTTTAATAAAAACCTGGTTACACCCAGATTAATTGCTTGTCTTGCATATTCAAATTTACGATATCCAGTCAGAATGCTTATTTCCATATTAGCAAATTCTGATTTTAGACCTGCTATCATGGTTAAGCCGTCCATATCTGGCATTGCGATATCCGTGATAACAATGCTGGGTTTAAAATGGCGAATAACCTCCGCACCCTCATTGCCATCATAGGCAGTTGCCACAACTGCACAGTCATACTGATCCCATGAAATCATACGGGATATTCCTTCCACAATAATCGGTTCATCATCAATAATTACAACTTTATACATGCTCCATCCCTCAATTATATACAACTGTTATTTATATCTTATCCTTTTATTGCTCCTGCTGTCAAACCTTTTATAATGTTTTTTTGAAGACATATATATACAATCAAAACAGGAATTATGATAATAACGATGGAGGATGCCATCAATCCATAATCTGTTCCATATTTTGAACTGATTTCATTTAGCAATGCACAGATAGGAAATTTAGGTCTTCTTCGAATCATGATCAATTGGGTAAATAAATCATTATAAGACCACAGGAAACAAAAAATTCCTACTGTTGCCAGTGACGGTTTACATAAAGGCACAATAATTCTTGTAAAAACCTGCCTTACATTGGCCCCTTCCATATAAGCAGCTTCCTCCAGCTCAATAGGAAGTCCGCTTAAATACCCCATCATAATTACAGATGCAAAACTTAAATTACCTGCAACCTGCGGGATAATAACACTTAGGGGATTATTTAGTAAGTTTGCCAGAGACATCATCTTAAAGACAGGAATAATAGTAGAAAATACAGGGAACATCAAACTTGCTATAATAAGCGAGTGAATGAATTCTTTCCCCCTAAATTTATATCGTGTCATTGCAAATGCTATCATGCTTGATAAAATCATTACAGCAATAGTTACACTTCCGGATATGATTAAGCTGTTCTTATACGCCTCTAAAATATTTAAATTATCAAAAGCCTTAACATAATTTTGCAAAGTAAAATCTATAGGTAATAAAAATGAACTATTAACAACCTCTCTTGATGGCTTAAAAGAATTATTAATTACCCATGCAAATGGAAATACCGTTGTAATTCCCCATAAGCTTAGAATAATGTAAATAAGGATAGTTGATACTTTAACTTTTTTCTTTTTTTTATTTATTTCGGGCAAATTCTCAACCTCCTTATTGCAGATTCTTATCTGGTTTTATCAGGACTGATACTACTTTTGAAACAATCACTCCCAATACTACGATTAAAAAAGCTAACGTTGAACCATAATCAATATTACTTATGGTAAATGTTTGCTCATACATATAAGTGCCTAAGAAATGTGTTACTCCTTGTGGAGCACCTTTGGGAACGATTACCCAGGGAAGATCAAAAACTTTTAGCGCACCGGTAACCGCTAATGTGATGCAGGAGCACATAACTCCACGAACCATTGGTATGGTAATATAAAAAACTTGTTTAAAATTAGAACATCCATCAATGGATGCCGCCTCGTAAAGTTCATCAGAAATTGCATTCAATCCGGTTAATATAATAACAAAATAGAAACCTACATAACTCCATATAATAGGTATGGAAATCATGGAAAATGCCTTGTCAGGGGACAGCCAGTTAATAGGTTCCTTACCCAAGGCTGCCATAATCTGATTTAGCATTCCTCCATTGTAGTTATAAAATAGCTTAAACATCAATCCGATTGCAGATGCGGAAATTACAATGGGAAAAAAATAAACTGTTCTGAAGATGTGCTGACCTCTTCCTATTTTACTTACTAAAACAGCCAGCAAAAATGCAATACCTACTTGGAAAACAATGGATAACAGCATCATTTTTAAAGAATTAAGAATAGCTATTCTAACTTTAGTATCCTGAAATAGCCTTTTATAATTTTCTAAACCAATAAATTTCCATTCCTGACCCGGCATTTTCACAACAGAGGTCATATCATAAAAGCTATTAAAAATATTCTCAACAAAAGGTTTGTAAAGAAACAGAACCATTAGTAGCAGACCGGGAACCAGAAATATTAATAACGGTAATTTTTTCTTATAAAGCATTGATTTCTCGCCTTTCCTATTTTAATGGAAACTTCTTATATCTATCTCGGTTACCTGATTTCATTTGTTAAGGTGCCAGGCACCTGGTGCCTGGCACCATTATATCATTCCAAACCGTAGGTAAAGAATCTTTGTATGAGGAAATATTAGATTCCCCGCCTTGGTTTAGAATGACATACTTTAGATATTACTTTGCTTAGAAAGACAGGTTTTTTATTATTTCCCATTAATTTGTAATACTTCATCTATTAAATCTGCAGGAGTTCTGGCTCCGGTTGAAACATCTACAATACCAGCAATTAATGTATTATAAGCCTCTTGTTTTATTCTTGCATCAGTTGGAGTGGAAATGCTGGTTGCTGCACTGCTGTAATTCAATCCGGAAATACCAAGTGGCGTCATATCTGCAAGAGGTTCAACCTTTGCAGCAGCCGTTCCGTTTCCATTCCAATATTTTTGTACAGCTTCACTACAGGTATGTGTCATAACAAATTTTACTGCTGCATCTCTCTTGTCAGGATCATTCCATGCTTTCTTAGTAATATAGAATCCTGATGACAAACCACCTACCATAAATCCTGCTTCTGCTTTTCCGCCAGGAATAACCGGGAAGGATACTACCACTGTATTATCCTGATCTGGAATTCCACCAGTATACCATGAACCATCAAGTTGCATAGCTGCTTGTTTATTCTTAAATAATTCACCTGCAAAATCATTATCGATTGTATCTGTATCTACCGGAAATGCCCCTAAATCTCTTAATGTCTTAAATACCTCTAAACCTTTAGCCCAGTCCTCAGGAGTACTTTGAGGTACTGTGGTATAACCTTCCGGACCTGCTGCTGCAAGCATTAAGAACTCGATCCAATAATGAGGAACAGCATTTAGAGATACAGCAATTGGAATAATATCATTTTCTTTAAAGGTTTCGATAGCTTTCAACATCTTATCCCAATCTGTTGGAAGTTCAAGACCATATTTATCAAATAAATCTTTATTACAGAATAAACCTTCCCAATAACCAGTAGTTGGTACTGCTCTTTGCACACCATCTGGGTTAGCTGCTGCTTCTAATGCAGCTGGAAGGGTATCTTTTGCATAGTCTGGATATTCTGCTTTAATTTCTGCAACGGTGACAAATTTATCAGCAGCAAGAACATCTGATGCATTGGAATCTGTGAAAAACTGGATAACATCCGGTTCATTGCCTACAGCAAAATCTGCTGCTATCCTTGTCTTCCAATCCTGATCAGAAGTCTGTGAATCATCTTCTATTGTTATGTAAGGATAATCACTCATGAATTTCTTATTTAACTCCTGATAATTTGCAGCGTTAGGATCTGTTCCACCATGCATGGAAACAGTTCTTAACGTTACTGGATTTTGTTTATCACTTTCTGCTTTTGTTTCCTGTTTACTTTCATTTTTCTTTGTTCCCCCATCATCCTTTGTTTCTTGCTTTGTTTTTGCTGTTTCTTTTACATCTGACTTTTTACAGGCAGCCAAAAGAGACATCATGAAAACCACTGTTAGTACAAGATAAACCAGCCTTTTTACTTTCCTCATAAATAAATCCTCCTTTAATATAATTAGCTATCCACCAAGAGTAATCAATTTGGTATATAATCATTATATAAACATAAGTAATAAAAAGCATTAGTTTAACTTGATATTATTTGTTTATTCTTGCTATATTTAATTTTTCACACATTATTATTTTGTGTATATTGTAATAATATCTTTCCTTATCAAACCACTTTTATATTCTTTAGATAAGAATCAAGGGCTTACAGAAAATAACAGTAGATAAACCTTGATTAATTTTCGACAAAAGGTATGGTTATAGTAGATGCGGTTTCTCCTTCTCCCACCGATTTTATACTAAGTCCATATTCTTCACCATAAATAAGTTTAATTCTTTCATTCACGTTCTGAATTCCAAGGGATTCATGATCCGGTTTTTCAGCAAAGTTCTGATTTCTCTTTCCATTCAATAAATAATCCACTTTTTCCATATCTTCTTTTGACATATCTCTACCGGTATTTATAATTTGTAAAATAACATAATTGTTTCCTTGGTCCTGATAAATCTTAATTTGGATAGTACCGCTTTTTACAGTCTCAACCCCATGAACTACAGCATTCTCAATTAAAGGCTGGAGTATCAGCTGGGGAACTTTAATCTGCAATAAGTTTTCATCCACTTCTTTTTCCACCTTTAATCTCTTGCCAAAACGCATGGATACAATATAAAGGTAAGCATCCACGCATCTTAATTCCTCCGCCAGATTGATCATTTTTCTGTTGGAACGATCCATGGAGTAATTTAGAAGTGTCCCTAAAGCTTCTATCATTTTTGACACCGTAACATCTCCGGCCATTCTCGCCTGCCAGTTCATCATTTCCAAAGTGTTATTTAGAAAATGGGGATTAATCTGAGACTGTAATGCTTTGATTTTTGCATCTCTTCTGGCTATTTTTTCGTTATAGGCATAATCAAATAAATACTTTATCTCCGATGACATATGGTTAAAAGCATCCTGCAGTACATCAAATTCCAGATTGGGCATAATGTTGCCTTCAATCTGCATTCCGATTCCGCCCTGTTCAATTTTATTTACTGCTTCAATCATGCTACTCATTGGCTTAGTGATATGATGGGCAATAAAATATATCATATAAATAAATACCGGAATAATAATTAACATAATAAATAGCATAATGGTATAAAGATTATATATTTCCGAGAAAATTACATTCTCATTGGCAACAAGAACCGCGCCAAAATGAAAATCATTGTATTTCTGCTGATATAATAGACCAATGAAAGGTTTATCTTTTTCTCGAATAATCTTTCTATTTACTTTCTGGGAATATTGATTTGATAACTTTTTAAGAATCCCTGATCTGCTGGCTTCATCAAAATTATTATTGTAAGATATCATAGAGCCTGTATCATTAATAAAAAATCCCAATTCATAATCCTTGTTTAAGGATATTCCATCAATCAGCTTGTTTTTATTCAATTCAAGAATTAGAGTACCAAACTTTGTATAGTTGGTAGTCGTATATAAATTACGGATAATATAGATTTTTCCGTCGATAACACGGACATGGGCATCAGAAGAATCCTGACTTGTTATATCATGGGCAGTTTTAGCTACATTATTTTTATAAATATTAATATAATCCACATTTTCTCTAGAGGTATAATAAATTTTATCAGGTTCTTCGCTTAAATAAAATACAGACATAACAAACCGGTTGTCTATGTAAAATCTGCTTTTTAAATTACCTGTTATCTGACGGTATAATTCCGATTTTTGAATTTTACCGGCCTTATACATTCTCCACGACTTTTCAATAACCAGTTCGTAGGAAGTCTTTTTGGATATGTCGATTGCCTCATCTATTTTTTGAGCATTGAAATAGGTGAAATTCTTCAGACCTTCTTCCATTATGGCAACGGTTTTCCCAATTATGTTATTTCGATAGGAAATCGTCATAAACAAATACATAATTAAAACAGGCAGCATCCAAATGATTACAACAAAAAAGAGCAGTCTTCTTCGTAAGGATACCCTTTTCTTTACCCTTTTCATTCTCCCTTTCATCTCTTCCTTATTTTTCATAGCTGCACTTTCACTTTTTGCTGCATCCTTTATTTCTTTTCTTATACTTTCCTTATGTTCCTCCAATAGCATATTTCCACCCCTAAACAACATAATATAAAAAATTTTTAAAAAAGAGACTGCTGCATCATTATGATTTATTAATATAAAAATCCTTTGATTTACAGCAGCCTCCCTCCTGCTACTTTTCTTTATTTTACCATATTTTTAGGTAATTTTCTATGTACTTATGTAATAATCCTAACTATTTCACTCGTATAAGAAATAGAAGCATATAGGAGTTTCGAATTTCCTTTAAATCGTTACAGTTAAGCCTGTGGCATCCCATCTCCCTTTTACTTGCCTTACCTTCGTGGGTTCAGACCGCTCCGCTTCACAAGATGCACTCAGCAGGTCTGCGCAAAAGGGAGATGGGATGCCACAGGCTTAACTGAAACTTTAAATCCTAAGAAATTCTTCAAATATATTGCATACCAGTTTTGCTTCATGATTGGAAGGCATTTCGCAAAACATTCTAAGCAGCGGTTCTGTACCGGAGAACCGAATTACGATCCATCCTCCATTACTGAAGTATATCTTACAGCCATCTAAGTAAGAAATCTTCGATATTTCAAATGGTATATCCGGAATCAGTTTATCCATTAACAGAATTTGATAAATCTCCTCTTTCTTTTCTTCATCAAAATGATAATCTTTCTCTTCCATATAATATCGTCCGTATTCCTCTTCAATATCTTTTACTATCTCGGAAAGCTTTTTCCCTACTACAGCAATCATTTCAATTAAAAGCATAGCAGCATAAACGCCGTCTTTTCCTTTAATATGGCCGCGGACCGTCAATCCTCCTGAGGATTCACCACCAATTACTGCGTTGGTTTCATTCATTTTTGCAGAAATATGTTTAAATCCCACAGGAACTTCATAACCTTTTTCTCCAAAACTTTCCGCAACTCTGTCCAGCAGATGGGTAGTGGCGATATTTCTTACCACTGCCCCATGCCAGCCTTTGTACTTTACAAGATAATAATATAGGAGTACTAAAATATCATTGGGATGAAGAAATTTACCGGTATCATCGATTACTCCAATGCGGTCTGCATCTCCGTCTGTTGCTATTCCAATGTCACAGTGATAGTCCGTCACATAATTTTGCAGACTCTTTAGGGTGCTGGCGGAAGGCGAAGGGAGCTTTCCACCAAATAATGTGTCATGCCTGTCATGAATGGTGGCTACATCACATCTGGCTGTAAGCAAAATTGTTTTCAAGGAGGTCTCACTGACGCCGTACATTGGATCCAAGGCAATTCTAAGTCCCTTATCTCTTATAGCCTGCATATTAATTTTTGTAATAATGCTATCAATGTATTCATTTAAAGGATTTATTTCACAAATAAGTCCCACATCCAAAGCTTTTTCATAATGCATGGCACTTACATCTTCAACATCGGAAAGATAATTTTCTATTTCTTTTGTCTGAAATTCATCTGCATCTCTGCCACCATAAGTAAACACTTTTATTCCATTATAGATTGCCGGATTATGGCTTGCTGTCACCATCATTCCATAAGGCAATTCATGTTTCATAACATAGTACATAATTAATGGAGTCGGTGAGGACCGATTAATCAGATACGCTTTAATATCTTCTGCAGCAAATACTTCTCCTGCCCATCTCATCGCTTCTTTTGAAAGAAATCTTCTATCATAGCCAAGAACAATTCCTTTCTCCGTAACTCCTTCATCTTTCATTTTCATTGCAATACCTTTGGAAAGTTTCTGAATATTTGCTTTTGTAAAATCTTCTCCAATTACAGCTCTCCAACCACCGGTACCAAACTTTATCATCCCAATAGCCTCCTCTGGCAGTCATATATATTTATCCGCTTTCTGCAGATTCTCTATCCTTTAACCCATAATTACAAGAATCTGATTTGTGCTATCATGATCCTGTACCGGTATTCTTTCAACCAATTCTCCATTTAACCAGACTTCTTTTACACCTTTCATGACACCTTCCGGATTTTGTACTGTGATATTGTACTGTGCCCCCCTCCATTCACGGTGAATGCAAAATTCTTTCCAATCCGATGGAACACAAGGATCAATCAATAAATAGTCAAACTCTGGACGAATTCCAAGAATATAGCTGGTAGCAGAAAAATAAGCCCAACCTGCTGTTCCGGTCATAAATGGATGCC
>CALDJN010000332.1 GCA_937901695.1 uncultured Anaerocolumna sp. | reverse complement strand
CTAAGAAGAAGGAAGAAAGCGACCTGTACTTTATCTTATGTGGATGGTTAACGGAATCAAACTCTAATAAACTTATGAGCGATATGGAAAAGGAAAGTAATGTTTATTGTATTGTAGAGGATAATCACACTAGCCTGACTACCAAACCACCTACAAAACTTAAAAACCTAAAGATATTTAAGCCCTTTGAAATGTACATAAAAATGTATGGAACACCTGCTTACAACGAAATTGATCCAACTTTCTTCGTAGCAATCACCTACTCCTTACTATTTGGTATGATGTTTGGTGATGTGGGGCAAGGTATCTGCTTAATACTTGGTGGTGCACTAATCTATAAATTGAAAAAATCTAATTTAGCTGCAATTATTGCTTCAGCAGGTATATTTTCCACTATTTTTGGATTTGTATACGGAAGTTTCTTCGGTTTTGAGAATGTCATTCACCATCTGTGGCTTAATCCAATGGAAAATGTAATGACTGTATTGCTGGCAGCCGTAGCATTTGGTGTTTGCCTAATTGTAATTGCAATGATTTTAAATATTATAAATGGCATTAAGTCAAAAGATATGGAAAGGGTATTATTTGATACCAATGGTGTTGCAGGACTTGTGTTCTACGTTGCCGCTATATCCTGTATTGTTTTAACTGCTAAAGGAGAAGCCTTACCTGCAACCATTATTTTAGTTATTTTCTTTGTAATACCATTATTACTTATGTTCTTTAAAGAGCCATTGGCACACATAATCGAAAAGAAGCCAGATATTTTACCGGACAGTAAAGTTATGTTCTTTGTAGAATCATTTTTTGAGTTATTTGAAGTACTACTAAGTTATTTAACAAATACCATATCATTTCTTCGTGTTGGCGCATTTGCCTTGAGTCATGTAGCTATGATGGGTGTTGTAATGTTACTGGGTAAGGCAGAATCTGCTGACCCTAACATATTAATCATTGTCCTGGGTAATGTTTTCGTAGCCGGTATGGAAGGTTTAATTGTTGGAATTCAGGTTCTAAGATTGGAATATTACGAAATGTTCAGCCGTTTCTATAAGGGAACCGGTAAAGAATTTAAACCATTTAAAAATAAGTAATCATTCATTTTAAGGAGGATTTTATATTATGACAGCAAGAATTATTTTAGTTATCACTTTAATATTAAGCATTATTATTCCTTTTGGAGCATTTTTATTAAGTAAAAAAAGAAAAGGCGGCTTTAAAGCATCTTTAGCATGTAATGCATTTTTCTTCTTCGGAACATTAATTATAGCTGATATTTTATTGTTCAGCGGCAAAATTTCAGCTGCAGGAGTAAACGATGCTGCAGAAGTGGCTACTTCTGGTTGGAAATACATTGCTGCTGCCTTATCTACTGGCTTATCCTGTATTGGTGGTGGTATTGCCGTTGCTTCTTCTGCTTCCGCTGCATTAGGTGCAATTAGTGAAGATTCCAGTATCATGGGTAAAGCACTTATCTTTGTTGCTCTTGCAGAAGGTATTGCACTTTACGGATTAATCGTTTCCTTTACTATCTTGGGATAAGGTATAGGTTGAAAAAACATTGTTTTTTCAACCGGCAATTTGTGCTGGTGCACAAATCGCTATCGTTATTAAAATGTGCTAAAGCACTAGAATTGAGGTTATTATGCGCATGTATCTAATCAGCGATAACGTTGATACCTACACAGGAATGCGCCTGGCAGGTGTTGACGGCGTTGTTATACATTCCAAAAAACATTTAAAAGAACAGCTTGATAAAGCATTAGGGGATAAGACAATCGGTGTTTTACTTATAACGGAGAAATTAAGCAGTGAATTTCCCGAAATCATTGATGATGTAAAATTAAATCGAAGGCTTCCATTGATTGTTGAAATACCGGACAGACATGGAACCGGGCGTAAACCCGACTTTATTACCTCTTATGTAAATGAAGCCATAGGAGTTAAATTATAAAAAGAGAAGGAGATTAGGTTGAAAAACAATGTTTTTTCAACCAGTAATTTGTGCAGATTCACAAATTACTTTCGTTATCCAAAAGCGCTAAAGCGCTAGAATCGAGGTTAAAATGACATTAGATGAAAAAATCGAACTATTCTCCAAAGCCGTTATAGATAGTGCAACAAAACAAAACATTGAAATTGTTCGTCAATACAAAGAATC
>CALDJN010000331.1 GCA_937901695.1 uncultured Anaerocolumna sp. | reverse complement strand
AGAATGACAAAGCTTGTTCTCAGAATGACAAAGCTTATTCTCAGAATGACAAAGCTTGCTCTTGGAATGACAAAGCTTGCTCAGATTCATTCTTTCAACTACTTTAAAAGGAGCATGACCATATAGATGACCAAATTTATTTATAAGATGGAAAGCATTTTACAAATTAAATATAAGATGGAAGATCAAGCAAAGACTGCTTATGGAAGTGCCCACGCGAAATTAATGGTGGAAGAGAAAAAATTAGAGGAGTTAGTAAATAAAAAGCAGAACTACGAAGACAAATTAACGAACCTGATGCTATCAAATCTAAAATTAATAGAGATTAGGCAGTGTGAGAATGACATTGAAATCATAAAGTATTATATAAAAATTCAGCAGGTAGAAGTGAAAAAAGCAGAACAACAGCTGGAAGCAGCAAGGATTCGCTTAAATAATGCAATGATAGAGAGAAAAACACACGAGAACTTAAAAGAAAAAGCATTTGAAGCTTTTATGCTGGAATATGAGGCTGAACAACGAAAGGAAATTGATGAATTGGTCAGCTTCCAATACAATAATCCTACCGATGACCAGGAGGAAGATAATGGCTAAAAAGAATAAGAAAGATCGTTTCGATACAACAGAAAAAAAAGGTAAGGCAAAGGGAAAAGCTTTTGCAGTAATTCTTATATTACTTATTGTTTTTGTCTGGTTAGCTATTTTCGCTTTATTAATAAAATTAGATGTTGGAGGATTTGGCAGTTCTATTCTCCGCCCTTTGATTAAAGATATTCCTATTATTAATAAGGTGTTGCCGGATGTAACCGATGAACAATTAGCATACGAAAACAATTACCCATATAAATCCTTGGAAGATGCTATTAAACGTATCAAAGAACTGGAATTAGAAATAGAAAATATGTCAAAAAGTGATACGAATAGTACAGATAAAATTAAAGAATTAGAGGCAGAAGTTGCAAGACTGAAAGTATTTGAAGATAACCAGCTGGCATTTGAAAAAAGACGGAAAGAGTTTGATACAGAAGTAGTATTTGGTGAAAAAGCTCCCAGCATTGAAGAATACAAGAAGTATTATGAAAGCATTAATCCAACCAATGCAGAAGAAATATATAGACAAGTAGTAGAACAAGGTCAGATTTCAAAATCCATTGAGGAAAAGGCAAATATATATAGAAAGATGAAACCAGATGCTGCGGCACAAATATTAGAGACAATGACTGCAGATATCGATTTGGTAGCACAAATGCTTCTTAGCATGAGCCCGTCTGAAAGTTCTGCAATATTAGCAAAAATGGACTCTACAGCAGCTGCCAAGATTACAAAGAAGATGTTTGATTTAGATCAAACGAACAAATGACTTAATGTGGCTGAACCATTAAAATGGGAAACTTATTAATATAAACAAACCATTAAGATGAAAAATACATTCATTTAATTAGCCCATTAAAATGGGAAACCATTTAAGTATATACAAAAGTATTTATAATACGAAAGAAAGGAGGGTGAGAAAGATGATAGCACAGGGTATCCGCTCAGTGTCAGTTAACCCCAATAACTTTAAGTCAACAAACAGTAATAAAGAAGTGGAAGGTTTCTCTTTTGATAATTTTATTAATAACAACTTAAAAGCCGATGGGAAAGAAGAAAAATATGTATCTCGGAAACAACCCCGAGAAAACTTATTCGACTCTAAAAGGTATTCAAAAGAAGATTCTAACATTCAAAAGACAGGTGAAAAGTTAGGCAAAACAAATAATGTGGAGAGTCAAAAAGAAACTGCAAAAATACGAAACAATATTAATAACTCTGCCAATGTAAAATCTGAAACTTCAAAAGTATTAAAGGATTTAGAAGATACAGTGAAAAAAACCTTGAATCTTACTGATGAAGATTTTGAAAAAGCTATGGAAACACTTGGTTTAACTACAGTTGATTTATTAAACATTGAGAATTTAAAGCTTTTATTTTTAAAGGTGAATGGAGCAGATGATATTACCCAAGTCCTGACTAATGAGAATTTAGCCAATGCAATGGATAGATTGCTGCAAATGGTTAATGAGTTAAAGGAGTCAAATGGGCTTCTATCACAAGCTGATAATGCACTAGATACTGATTATGCTGAAGAACTGATGAATCCAGGAGATATGCAAAAGGTAACTGATTCAGATGATATACAGAATGGAAATGAAAAAGCACAAACCAATGAAACAGTGCCAGATAAGCATGGGAATCCTATTGAAATAGTAATAGAAAAAGAAAAAAATGTTAACCTTGGTACATTAGAAAACAACAAGCAGGAAGATGTAATTATAAATGTATCTTCTGAAAATCAAAACATAAGCAGCGGTGCAGAGGATAGCGGTAGTTCCACTAATTCTAACTTTTTAGGCGAAAGCTCAATGAAGAATGATTCCATTCAGGAGCTAATTGACGGAAATTCGGAACAGAAGGAATCTAAGTTTGAACCACTAAATGATATGAATTCCTTTATACATAATTTAGCTGCAGCAACTTTGGGTAATGAGCACATTGAACCAGAACAGGTAAGTGGCGCAAGAATGATTCATAATATTGCATCCCAAATTCTGGAGCAATTAAAAGTAAGTATAAAACCAGATTTTACTTCTATGGAGTTCCAGTTGAATCCAGAACATTTAGGAAAAGTTGGACTTTCCATTATATCGAAAGATGGAGTTATGACTGCTCAGTTTACGGCTCAAAATGAAATGGCTAAAGAGGCTATTCAAAGTCAAATGCATGTACTCATTGAAAACCTAAATAATCAGGGATTAAAAGTAGAATCAATTGAGGTTGCTGTTTCAAATTTTGCATTTGGAGAAAGCAATCAAACTTCTAAGGGGGAAGAACAGCAAAGTAATTCTCAAAACAGAAACCATTTTAGAAGTGATGAAGAAATACGTGAAAGTCTGGAAGGTGTATCTGGATTTACTGATAGCCAGCCAGATATTCAAGAACAAAATGGAAGTATTATTGATTATTCTGCATAAAAAACCAATCAATAGGAAAGGAGGAAACTATGAGCGACTTAATACAACCAGTAAAAAAAGGTACAGTTGATCAAAAAACAAATCCGAATCCGGTTACTAATACTGGTACATCATCACTGGGAAAAGATGCATTTTTGCAGTTACTTGTTACCCAGATGAAGTATCAAGACCCATTAAACCCCAATACGGACACTGAATTCGTAGCTCAATTAGCAACATTTTCTCAATTAGAACAATTACAGAATTTAGGTCAGACTTCAACTAATTCACAGGCATTTAACCTTGTTGGTAAAGATGTTGTTGTGAAAACTACTAATTCAACCGGAGAGACAGTATTTAAGCAAGGTAAAGTGGATTTTGTTAATATTGCAAAGGGAAAGGTTCAATTATCCATTGAAGATAAAATGTATTCTATGGATGATCTTTGCCAAGTAATTGATGGTTACTATCTGGTTCAAAAAGACATACCTAAAATTAATGAAAAGATTAATTTGGAATTTGATAAAGATAACCCATCGGATATAGCTTTCCATGTGGATATGGGTAAAGGTGACTATGTAGCAGATGATGTGGCTATTGTAATCAATGGAAATGTTATAGATGCAAAATATATTACTGTAGACAATAATAAGATTACCATTAGTAAAGATGCATTTGCTGATATAAAACCTGGTATCTATAGTACAACAGTGGTATTTAATGATGCCCTATATACAACAGTTGCAGGTAAAGTTACAATTCAGGTGAAAGGAACCGAAGCACCACCTGATGGAACGCCACCAGAGGGAGAAAATCCACCTAAAAATGTAGAAACTGATTAACACAGGTAGAAGAGAGGGGTTGAAAAACTATGAATCAATTATCCAAAACAAATTTCTCTTCTATTGAGCAGGTAACTGGGCAATTCCTGAAAACAGGTAGTACTAGTGTAAAACAAACCCAGACAGGCAGGGCATCTTTCAATGATTTGCTTTTAGAACAGCAAGCCCTTGCAAAACAGGAACCGTTGAAATTTTCTAAGCATGCCAATGAAAGGTTGGAATGTAGAAAGATTGACTTGTCACAAGCCCAGCTAAACAGATTGGAAACTGGTGTAAAGAAAGCCTGGGAGAAGGGAATCCACGAATCACTAGTGATGATTGATGATATTGCATTTATAGTAAATACTAAGAACAACACGGTTATTACAGCAGTAAATGATAGTGAGGAAAAAGTATTTACCAATATAGATGGAGCTGTTATTGCTTAATGCTGGACCTAATGGAAGCATATTATCCTTGAACGCCAGATAGGATAAATAATAAGTATAACTAGACAATATCCAATACACATAGATAAGTTTAAATTCCAAGTTAAGAAAAAGTACTTAAGAATAAGTAAATTGGAGGAAATTCAATTATGATGAGATCATTATACTCTGGTGTATCCGGACTTAGAGTTCACCAGACAAAGATGGATGTTATAGGTAATAATATTGCAAACGTAAATACAGTTGGTTATAAATCAAGTTCTGTAAATTTTTCTGATATATTTTATCAGACAACACAAAGTGCAACGGGTCCTAATGCTACAACCGGAGCAGCAGGTCAAAATGCCATGCAGATTGGTCTTGGTGCTAATGTAGCATCTATTACAAAGGCTATTTCACAAACTGGCGGTGCTCAAAGAACAGATGATCCTTTCGATATTATGATTACTGGAGATTCTTTCTTTGTTGTAAATAGTGGTGGTACTAATTATTTTACAAAAGCTGGTGCATTTCAGCTAGATGCTGCCGGAACCTTATGTACTCCTTCTGGAGCTAAAGTAATGGGATGGGGGATAGATCCAAAGGATCCCAATAAAACCTTAGCAGGAACTGTCTCAGAACTTAATATTATGTCTCCTGAAAATCTATATTCAAAGCCTGAAGCAACTACAGCTGCTTATATATCTGGTAATATTGATAGTAAGGATCCACAGATTGCAAGCACTGGTTCAGGAAAAAATGTTACCGTTGAGTTTTATGATAATTTGGGGCAAATATATAAGGCTAATTATAAAATTAAGCAGGATGCAACAACAACTGATAAATATACAGTAGAACTTGCTGATATTACAGATAAGGACGGAAAATCTATTTTTGTTACGAAAGATGATAAAGGTATTTATTCAGAAGCAAAGGATCTAAAAGTTATCTTTGGAGGAGACGTTAAAGTAGAAAATCTTGATTCTGCTACTGGTAAATTTACACTAGGAGGACCAACTTGGCCTACAATGGAGTTTGATGGAGCAACAGGAAAGTTTAAACAAATTGGAACAACTAAAGATGCAAAAGCTCTAGATTTAACGATAACTGCAACACCAGACTCATTTAAACCTGTTTCCATAGACTTTTCCTCCATCACTATGTATGCCACTAGTGGCAACTCATCGCTGGAATCACAGAAAGGTACTTTAGACAGTAAAGGTACTATAGGTGCAGGAAAACAAGTAGGTAATATGGATGGTGTAAGTATTGACAGCTCAGGCAAAATCTATGGCAAGTATGACAATGGTGACAGCAAATTGCTAGGACAAATAGCTGTTGCATCATTTGCAAATCCAGCTGGTCTGGAAGCGGTTGGTGATAATATGTTTGCACAAACACAAAACTCAGGTGAATTTGATGGAATTGGTCATGATGTAAGTGTAGGTGGTGGCAGATTTACAACAGGTGTACTTGAAATGTCTAATGTAGACCTATCACAGGAATTTACCGACATGATTACAACGCAAAGAGGTTTCCAAGCAAACTCAAGAATCATTACAACTTCAGATACTTTATTGGAAGAGTTAATTAACTTAAAGCGATAAGTAGGATTTAGATTCTTCGCCTTTCAGGCTCAGAATTATAATGCTAAATAGCGCCACAATGAATGAAAGAGATTCTTCGCAATTCAACTTCGTTGAATTTTTGCTCAGAATGACACGCTTTCATAGCAATGATACGCTTTCATAGCAATGATACGCTTTCATAGCAATGATACGCTTTCATAACAATGCCACGCTTTTATAGCAATGGCAATGAAACTGGTGGCAGGAGCACTGCCACCAGCATAAAAAATACATATGGCATATATGCCAGAATGAGGATGGGAGATAAATATGATTAATGTTACGAAGATGAATAATGTGAATATAACAATTAATGATGATTTAATTGAAGTAATTGAGGAAACTCCAGATACTGTAATTACCCTTACTACTGGTAAAAAGTTAATAGTGAAAGAGAGTAGGGAAGAAGTAATTGATTTAGTAAAAAAATATAAAAGGGAGTTATTTAGACCAGAAAATTAATATTATTTTATAATATTTTACATAAATCAAAAGAAAAAGAATGGTTCAATTATAAAAATATAAGTACAAAAGACTTAAGTTAGGTGGGTGACTATATTGAATATCTCGTCATTATTGGGAATATTAAGTGGTTTAGCTTTAATGATATTTGGTATCGTATATGTAATGACAACAAATAGCATTGATATGTCATTATTAAAAAACTTTTGGGATATTCCTTCTATATTAATCACATTTGGTGGTTCCTTTACAACAATGATGACTATGGAACCAAGTATGAGATCGTATATTGAAAAACTTGCTTCCATTAAATTAATATTTAAGAATCTTCCTTCCAATGAAGTGGAAACGATTCAAAATATTATAGCTTTATCCAATGTAGCAAGAAAAGAAGGACTTTTAGCATTAGAGGAAACCGCTAATGGAATTGAAGATGAATTCTTAAAAAAAGGTATTTTATTAATCGTAGATGGTACCGATCCGGAATTAGTCCGAAGTATTCTGGAAACAGAATTAAACTGTATTGAAGGCAGACATAATGATGTAATTGGTTTCTGGGATAAATTATCAGCAATGGGTCCTGCCTGGGGTATGATTGGTACATTAATTGGTCTTATAAACATGTTAAAAGACTTAAATGATCCTTCAACTATCGGACCGAATATGGCAGTAGCATTAGTAACAACTTTCTACGGTTCTGTGCTGGCTAACTGGATATGTATCCCTGTTGTTAACAAATTAAAAATTAAAAATGCCAGCGAAATCATGATGAAGGAAGTAGTTGTAGAAGGACTTCTTTCCATACAAGCTGGTGAAAATCCTAGAGTCATTGAAGAAAAATTAAAATCCTTCTTAAAACCAGAGGTTCGTTCTGAATACGAACTGAATGAAGGCGGTGAAGAGAATGCCTAGACAAAAGAAAAGCGAAGAACCTAGTGCAGGTGCTCCCTGGCTGAATACATTCGCAGATTTAATGAATCTTTTGCTTTGCTTTTTCGTTTTACTATTTGCCTCCTCTACGGTAGATGCAGAGAAATATGAGCAAATAGTCGCTTCCTTATCCAGTAATTTTAGTATTTTTCAAGGTGGTGGCTCTGCCATTAATGAAGGGCAGCTAATATCTACCGGTATAAAACAAATGAATAACCTAGGTGATTATGATGATACCATGGGTGAAGCGTCAAAAGAAACTGGTGATAATTTAAGTTCTGCTAATGAGACAGATGCGAAACTGTTGGAAAAGAAAAAAGAAGTTTCGCAAGATATGTATGAGAATCTGACAAATTTATCTGAAAAATATAAAGTCAATGACTATATGGAAATCAGTATTGATCCAAATTTTAATTATGTTAAATTATCACTAAGCGGTTCCATATTATTTGATTCAGGTAAAGCTGATATTAAAACAGATGCATTGCCACTCTTTAGTAAAGTGGGAGATATATTAAAAACTTTTGATGATTACAAAATTGAATTGGAAGGACATACGGATAATGTTCCGATTCGCAATAGTAAATATGAAAGTAATAATTGGTTATCATCTGCAAGAGCCTTAAATGCTGCAACCTATCTGATTGAAGAAAAGGGATTAAGTCCCGAGACTTTAAGCTGGACAGGCAGGGGGCAATATGATCCAGTTGCCAGTAATTCTACTGAGGAAGGTAGAGCAAAAAACCGTCGTGTTGAAATTAAAATATATAACGATGTTGGACAATAAAAAATAGCTTTTTTAAGAGAAACGAAAGCTAAGAAAGGCATGGTATACGAATGAAAAAGAACATGTTATCTATCATTATTTTAGCAGTAGGAATTTTGAATGTTATATTGGGAGCTGTTATTGTATTTGCAGTGATACCTACCGCAATCCGTACCAATAACTTAATTACTAAAGTGGCATCTACTGTTGATTTGGAGTTAGCATCTTCAGAGGATTCCAATAACCAAGTTAAAATTGAGGATATAGAGAATTATCCAATAGATAATATTACAATGACATTAAAGAGAGACCCAAATGATACAAAAAATCATTATGCTCAAGTTTCTGTATCTTTATCCATCAATACGAAATCAAAGGATTATAATAAATACAAACCTACAGTAGAACAAAATAAAACCAGAATAGTAGAAATAATTTCTGATGAATTCGAAAAATATACGGCAGCTACTGTTATGGATAATAAGGAGAGCATTAAATCTGAAATTTTAAGAAGACTACAAGAAGAAATATATAATTCAGATTTTATTGTAGGATTATCTTTGGGAGAAACCCTGGTAGAATAAAAGAATTTGATGATTTTATGCGTAAAGTATGATATTATAAATACTAGAAAATACTTGAAATTACTTGGGAGGTAGTGATAATGGGTGATGTCTTATCTCAAAACGAGATAGATAACCTACTAAAGGCGATAAGCAGCGGCGAACTAGATGCTGATGATATGAAAG
>CALDJN010000330.1 GCA_937901695.1 uncultured Anaerocolumna sp. | reverse complement strand
TTCTTGAACATAAAAATCTTTCAAATCACCTGTCTTAATAATGTTCTTACTTCGGGAACTACTTATTAACGAATCAAAAAATAAATATAAATGACCGATCAGATTCGATGCAGATTCGTCCGGATGATTAATGATATATTCTAAATATTTTTTCGTAGGATTTTGAACTTCATTATTCTGATATTCATTATTCGGTAGGTAAATAGGTGATGCTGCGCTTAATCCAGCATCATTTAAGTATTCTTTTCCTTTTATTCCATCAAATTCTACCCACATATATTCCCACGGTTCCTCATGGTCAGCAATATAGGTTGTATTGATACGTGGGCAAATCAAAAAACCTTGTCCAGCTTCTAAATAATATGTTTCACTAGGATTGTCCGTGCTTTCGCTGACATAAAAGCTTCCTTTTCCGGATATTACATAATGGAATAGATAATGATTTCGAATATTGGGACCAAAGGAATGCAGGGGAGAACACTTTTCATATCCAAATTGGTATAGGGATAAATCTACAAAATTGGTATTGGGAAATATGTAATTTTTAAAATGAGCCATAAATTTATACCTCCTATTTTTTATTATATATCATAATGCTATATCATTCAATCAAAATCAGAAGAAATATTGCAATTATACATATTTAACAACCACAAAACCATTTATATTGTTGTACAAAACTGATACTATTATATAAGTATCTTAAATGTATTGTACATATATTACAAATATAGTCTGATCCATAATACATAAAGATATTAAAAATATGTTGGAGGTATAATGTGAAAATGAACAAAAGAAAATGTATGGTTCTAATGATGGTTTTCTCTATGGTAATGATGCTTTTATCAGGGTGTGGAGGTGCTTCAAACACTAGTTCTAATGGGGATAAAGTTTCTTTGACCTTCCAAATCTGGGATGTATTTCAGCAGCCAGGTATGGAAGATCTAGTAGAAGCTTACGTAAAGGATCATCCGAATGTATCAATTGAAGTACAGACAATTAACTGGGATGAGTATTGGACAAAGTTGGAGGCATCTGCATCTAGTAATTCTCTACCAGATATTTTTTGGATGCATACAAATGAATTTATGAAATATGCAACATCAGGAATGTTAGCGGATTTGTCAGATCTTTATGGTGATAAGAATTACTATACGAATAATTTCCCAGCAGGCTTAGTTGATAATGCTTCTTATAATGGTAAAGTGTATGGTGTTCCAAAGGATTGGGATACGATAGCATTAGCTTATAATACGGATCTATTTGATCAAGCGGGAGTATCCTATCCAGATGATACTTGGACATGGGACACAGCTATTGAAGCTGCACAGACCATCTATGATAAAACAGGAGTCTCTGGGTTTTTGGCACCACTAGATGATCAATCCGGCTATCTCAATTTGGTAAAACAAGCAGGTGGATATATCCTAAATGATGACAAAACAGCTTCCGGTTTTACGAATGAAGCTACAAAATTAGGTATTAGCTCATGGATCAGCCTGCAAATGGACCACGATTTTTCACCAAAGCAGGCAACCTTTGCTGAAACCGATGCGGGTAGTTTGTTTGTAGCTGGACAAGGGGCAATGCTATTGTTAGGCAGCTGGAATGTTGCGCCTTATTTACAGGATTATCCTGATTTAAAATGGGATGTTGCTGTATTGCCAAGAATGTCTAATCCGGTAAGTGGAGATGGAAGAGGAACGATCTATAATGGTTTATGCTATGCTACAAGTGCGAAAAACAAGAATCTTGATGTGGTGAAAGATTTCTTGAAATTCTTAGGTACGGAGGAAGCAAATATTATTCAGGGTAAATCTGGTGCTGCTATTCCCGCTTATAATGGAACTTCAAAATATTGGGTTGAAAATCTACAGGATAAGTTAAATGTTCAGGTATTTGAAGATATGATGGAGTATGGTACACAATTCTATAATGCAAAATCCAAATCCCAATGGAATGCAATCGTCCGTGACACTCTATTGGAAGTATATAATGGTACGAAAGATTTAGACACAGCGCTGTCCGAACTCCAGAAAACGGTTGATGGATACCTGGCTGAAGAATAAGCCATTCGATGTAATAGGTAAAGTACGAAGAGTATGATAGGAAAGAATAGATATAACTGTGAGGTGTTTATATGTCGAATGAAACGACAACATCTAGTAAATCAACTAGGATAAGGAAAGAATATTTTATTGCCTATATGATGGTGGCTCCTACTATAATAGGATTGATTATATTAAACATTGTTCCGTTTTTTAAAACCATTTGGATGAGCTTTTCAAAGTCTGCACTTTTTGGTGCATGGGAGTTTGCTGGACTGAAAAATTATATAGACATGTTTCAATCATCGGAATTTTGGAAAGCTACGCTCAATACTTTGGAATTTTTAATATTGACGGTACCAATTGGTATCGCGCTATCCTTAATTCTAGCCGGCTTGTTAAATGCAAAAATTAGAGGTAAAACAGTATTTCGAGCAATTTATTTCCTTCCAATGGTGGTTGCACCTGCAGCGGTAGCTATGGTATGGAAATGGATGTATAATACAGAATTTGGGATAATCAATACAGTTTTACGTGCAGTGGGGTTACCTACGAATAACTGGCTTACCAATCCTTCTACTGTATTACTATCTGTAGCAGTGGTGGCAATTTGGAGTGCCGTAGGTTATGATGCAATACTGCTTTTATCAGGATTACAGGCAATTCCTTTATCTTATTATGATGCTGCAAGAGTGGATGGCGCCGGGGGCTTTAAACAATTCATCTATATTACGCTACCTTTGCTTTCGCCTACGACATTTTTTGTTCTAATTATGAGATGTATGGCATCGTTAAAAGTGTTTGATTTGATCTATATGATGGTAGAAGACAGTAACCCTGCAATTCAAAGTGCAAGACCTTTATTAGGTATGTTCTATCGCCAGTCTTTTGAGGTAGGGAATAAGGGATATGCATCCGCTATTGTGTTATGGGTATTCTTTATTATTAGCATTTTTACATTATTGCAATTTATCGGCCAAAAAAAGTGGGTTAATTACGATATTTAGGGGGGTGAATAATAAATGGATATACAGTATAGAAAGTTATCAGTTGGAACAATATTCATCTATCTGCTCTTAATTTTAGGAAGCATTCTTATGATATTTCCATTTGTTTGGATGGTGTTTACAAGCCTGAAAACACTCCCAGAAACGATGCAGATTCCACCAACGTTCTTCCCGAAAGACTTTCGTAATTTTAAAGCTTATAAGGATGCATTGTATAGCCTTCCATTTTTACGGCTATACCTTAATACCGGATTGCTCATATTATTACGTATCTTTCTTGCGGTTACAACATCTTCCGCAGCAGCATATGCCTTTGCAAAAATGGAGTTTCCAGGGAAAAATATTTTGTTTATGATTGTTCTGACCCAGCTGATGCTGCCTTCACAAATTTTTATCATTCCTCAATACCAAATGATAACAAAGCTTAACGCTTCGAACTCAATGTTTGCATTGGTGTTTCCTGGATTAGTCAGTGCTTTTGGCACCTTTTTTCTGAGACAGGCTTATATGGGCATTCCGAATGAACTGATTGATGCTGCAAAATTGGATGGTTGTAATGCTTTTCAGACTTTTTATAAAGTCGCTTTACCACTGACGAAAACATCTATGTCAGCATTAGCAGTATTTACTGCACTTTTTGCATATAGTGACCTGATGTGGCCGTTAATCGTTAATACAGATAAGAATATGTTGACTTTAGCTTCAGGCTTATCTACCCTGAGAGGTCAATATACGACCAACTATCCAACTTTAATGGCAGGTTCTGTTTTGGCAATGTTTCCTATGGTTATTCTTTATCTAATTTTCCAAAAGCAGTTTATTCAGGGAATTGCATTAACAGGAACGAAATCATAAGGCGTCTCCCACAATAAAATTATAGCAAAAGGATGTGGTTAAAAAAATGCGCCTTTTAACGTTCAGCGCTGAGATCGGAAAGAAAATCTTGCTAAATGAAACATCTTTCACTATAATATAATAATTGATATTATAGGAAGC
>CALDJN010000329.1 GCA_937901695.1 uncultured Anaerocolumna sp. | reverse complement strand
GGCAATGGATGACACCAAAAAGGAACCATGTAAGAAGGAAAATGACAAATGATTTGTCATTTTCCTTCTTACATGGTTCCTTTTTGGTGTCATCCATTGCCTTTTCAATTGGTTCTTCTACTAATTCCTCTTTTACTTTTTCTGTTACTGTGTCTTTTACCTTCTCAACTACATCCTTAATGTTTTCTATATTTACTTTACCAATAACATTATCTGCTGCTTCCTCTGTAAGTCCATTTCCCTCTGTTTTACTCGTAATTTTTATATCTTTATTCTCTTTAATATTATCTTTTGTGTTTTTATCACCTACATTTTCATCTTTTACATTTTTACCTCTTATATTTTTATCACTTATATTTTTATCACCTATATTTTTATCTTTTATACCCTTATCTTTTACTTTCTTATCTTTTACTTTCTTATCTTTTACTTTTTTATCTTTTACTTTCTTCTTATCTTTCTTTATTTTATTCTTCTTATCCTTTAAATTTTGACTATCATAAAATAATTTTCCAAAAACTTTTAATTTAATAATCGATTTATTAGATTCATAAGTAACTCGTAAATATATGAGATGAAGAAGCCAGGTGACTCTCCCCTCTAATTTCATGTCTTCTCTCTTTTCCCCATATATTTGATATCGTATCGGAACAAAAAGCACTACAAGGATTAATAATAACAGTATTCCTAAAATAGAGGCAAGAATTATTCCGATTATCTTTAATATGAACAATATAAAATGAACCATATTTATTCGGTTTTTACCTCCCTTTTTTTATACTACTATTATTTAATCAAGTAAAATTTTTGTGTCAATGCGGATATTCCCGCTGTCTTACAGGAAAACTTATCCGCTTACGTTACTTACCCATAACTTCCTTGCTGCCACGTGGCATTTCAGTGGGAGCTAGAATTTCTATTAAGGCTCTCAATAGCAATTTCTATGTCATTATCCTATAAAATTTCAGCAGGAGCTAGAATTTCAATTAAGGTTAAAATATTCCCTGACTTTAAAACCGCCAGTCTCTCTATATATTTCGTCCAGCATGTCTTTTACCAGCAAAAATGCTTCATGTTTTGATAAAGCTATTCCAAGAACCTGCAATTCTTTCTTTTCATAATAAGGAAACAAGAATTCATTGGCATTCATAATGTCAAAAAGATTCTCCGGATTAGAAGCAAAAGTAACACAATATACTTCAAAAGTCAAATTGCCTTTTTCTATATCTTTTATGATTTTTCTTTTTTTCTTTGGAGTTATATTCTCACTTAAGAATAAGTTTTTTGCCCATTTTATCATGGTAAGCCCCCATCTGTGTAACCTGCTTTATTAACGTAACTTCCTTGTTTATATAATTAATTGAACTGATGTAATTTTTTCAGCTAAATCATGGCATTGATCAAGTGATTGCCTAATATATTCTTTTATTTCACCAGAAGTTTGAAAGAATACCGGCATTTTATTTAAAGTATTAGCCATTATAGCCCGGTTAACAATCTGGGGCTGCTCTTTAAAAATTTGGGATAACCTGGAGATTAAATCATCTTTTACCTGGTTCAGGTAAGTTTCATCCACCTTTTTACCATTTTCACTTTTACTTAGATCCACAAATAAGCTGCTTCCTAACAATTTATAAGAAGTATTTATAGTATAAAATATAGGGCGAAGCATAAGGCTGTTAACCAGCTCCGTATAATTTGACCCAATCTCTATAAATATTGGTTCCAGCAAACTAATTTCTTCAAAGTATTGCTCTTGCATTCCTTCTGTAAGCTGAAACTTTTCTTCCAGCTCCTCTGGTAATGGTTCTTTTTCCATTGCTCCAAAGTAGCCATGAATTTCACCTATCATTGCTAAACTGTCAAATGTATTAAGGACACTTTCATCCATATCTGCATAAGGTCTTGCCAGAATAATTACATATAAATAATTAACAACTTCCTGCAATCCATAATAGAAATTTACCATTCTTCTTATGGCACCTGCACCATTTTCAAGTCTATTGGATAAATCAATATATTCTTTTTCAGTAGCGTCTTTATAATCTGCATTCTTCAAATCATTTCTTAAGCCTAGAAGTTCTGGGAACACCTGATCCATTCCTTCCGGATGATACATAGCTGCGCTGGTTTTCAGCATGTATATATAAGTATCTAAGGAAGAACAATCTCCATCTTTATATAAGGAGATACTATTACCCAGTAATTCTAAATACTTTGACTTAGCCATGCGAACTGGTAATTGACCAAGGACATCTTTAATTCTGTCATTGATAATCATATTATCCTTAGTTTCAAAAATAAAAGAAAAAACTTCTTCCGTAAATGCCTCATTGTCAATGTCTTTTAAATCCTTGCTAAATCGATATTCTATACGATTTAGTACATACTCATAAATCTGTAGAAAGTCTGTATATCCGGTAAGAATATCCATTCTCTGAATAATGGTGTTGCGTACTTGATCCAGTTGTCGGATACAATCTTCTAACCCCTCACCTGAAAAGTCTCCTAATATAGAGTTACTTATAATATTGTTAACCTTATTCAGTAACTCCTCCTCTTGGGAAAGTTTTATATTATCTTCATTATTTGATTCGCCCCTGCATTCTCCCTTATTAGATTGATTGCTGCCCTCAGTATTTACCAAATAAAGGTTCTCTTCCCTATAGCTTTCATAAAAGGTATAATAATTCATTGCTAATTTTAATTTTGCATTTTTATCATATAAGGAAATCAACCGATTGAAAACCCAAGGAAGATTTCTTTCTAAATTTTCACCTTGACTGATTTCTCCGCTAATCTTTTTTATATTATTCATAATTCCTCGATTCTTGCGTTTTAACGCCTTTTAATAAAGATAGCAATTTGTGCATCCGTACAAATTGCCGGTTGAAAAAACATAGTTCTTTCAACCTAACGCCTCCAACCTAAATTCTGTATTTTTCTCATAAACCCATTTATTATAACCAAAACCACTCCAATTATCAGCAGGCTCCAAAAAGCTATAATTGAAATACTATCATCATTATAAACTATATCAGATAATCCTGCTATTAACCATCGATTAGGTATGATTTTAGTAATATTTAATATTCTATTATGAAGTAGTCCCTCTAACATGGAAAGGAAACTAAGTAAACCAAAGAGCAGAATGGATAAAGTGCCAAGTAATTGATAGCTGCTAACCTTTTTACTTATCTTTCCAAGGGCTATAAACCACATTCCCATTACAATAGAATATAAGAATAAGAATATAAACATGACAAAACTTTTTTGTAAAGTCAAGTTACCTATGAAATTTCCTAAAATAAATGTAATTCCAAAAGCAAATACACTTAAGATAGCCACTAATGCCAAAACATAACTTAATTCAAGATAGATAGGTTTTATTAGAGTAATCTCTACCTTTTTGTCCAAGCCTTGTTCCTTCTCTGCCACTGTTCCTGCTGATATAAACATAGCCACAAAGCTGATAAGCATTCCCAGAATACCAGCAATAACCTGATAATAGATAGCAGAATTATCTAATTGGCTGGTGGAGCCATTCTTACTTAGGGTGTTAACCATATTAATATCAAAAGCAAAGTCGAAATCGGAGGCTTTGGATAATTCATTGATATAATCTATATATTCTTGTCCCGTAAACCAATTATATTGGATATGGTTATTCCCTATTTCCTTATTGCCATTCCACATTGAAGATTTTTTTAAAGCTTCATATTCTTTTAACCCTTTTGCAAGGGATATAGGATAAAGCATTTGTCCCGCAAATATATCAGATAACACCTTTGCGCTTGGATTACCTTCCAGATACTTCATTACCACAACCCCTGTGGTGATTCCACTTTTAATGGAGTTTTCAAAACCCTCTTTAATGATAAATATTCCACTGATTTCTTCGTTTAACAGCAGCTTATTTAGTTCTTTCTCTTCCTCTTCATACACATAAAAAGCAGGAACCTTCTTTACTTGCCGGACTAAATCTTTTGAGGTCTCTGACTGGTCTAAATCCAGGATACCAATGGGGACATTACTTCTTTCTTTAGCACCAAAAGATAAGGAGTTTATTAATAGTAAAAACAAGGCAAAGGATAATAAAATTACAAAGATATTTAACTTATCCACCAGAATTAACTTTAATCGAAAGAATAATAATTTAATCATCCAGCCGTACCTCCTCTCTGCTATACAAGGCGATACTAATTACAATTAATATGACGGAACAAATAAATAGTCCAGTTAATAACCTGCCATAAGCATCATTTACAATTCCCTTTTGTATAAAAAGGCAAACTTTCTCCATCCAATAATTTGGTGTCAATTTAGCCAGTTCTGCCAAGCCTTTTGGCAGATACATAATTGGAATAATTCCGCCTCCAATAATGCTGAACAAAAAAAAGACCAGATTACCAGCAATCATACAATTTTGTACCTTATGAAAGATACTGCTTAAGAATATTGCAAAAGATACAAAAAAAAGAACTATTAAAAAAATAACTGGCATAAGTTTTATTTGCAATGTATTCCCTGTTACTAAGGAAGGAATCATAATCACTGTTCCGGCAAGTAAGAAAATAAGAAGAACCGAAAATAGAACTTTTTCCAAAACAATTTCATAAGTACCAATACCTATGGTATGTAAACGGGAGAAGGTACTTTGATTCTTTTCCTTCATTATCTGATATCCAACATAAAGTCCAGTATAACTAATTGCCATAATCAAAAAAGCATATATATAATATTCAGTAATAGAGGTGCTTGGATAATCTACTACTTCCTGGTATTGAAAAAAGGTGTCTTTACCTAAAGCAGTAAATATTAAATCTAATGAGATTTCATAATTCTTTTTATCAATTAATTTCTGTTCCATACCAGTTAAAGACATTACCTCATATAAGCCAACACAGTTGATTTCCACTGCACTTATGTATGTTTCATAACTTTCTAAAAGATTCTTAATTAAGACTGCCTTTACAGGATCTTTAGAATTAATTAGAACTTTTACCGGCTGATGGTTTAAAACCATTAAATTATTTGCAAAGTTTTCAGGTATTTCCAAATAAACATCAAATTGGTCCTGATGAAATTGATTCAGAAGTTCATCCTCACTACCTTCCGTGATATTTATGTAGGAAGAAAAGCTGTCACTTTCTTTAAAATATTCAATTAATAATTTGGAATAGGGGGACTTATCAGAATCTGCCAGAGCGAATTGAATCTTAGAAACAGGCCTATTTTCCCCGGCTTCCTCAATTTTCTTTGTATTATAATTAGTGCCTATTATAAACATAATAAGCACTATAAAAATTACAAATATTCTCTTTTTATTTTCTGTTAACTCTTTACAATCTTTTCTCAATAGATTTAACATGTTCCCACCATGCCCTTTACATGAAAGAATTTGCAAATCCCAATCTCTTGAAGGAAGATTTCACCCTTTAGAAGATTTCTCCTTTTAGGAGATTTCTCCCTTTAGGAGATTTCTCCTTTTGGGAAGTTCCTCCCTTTCAGAAAATTTCTGCCTCAGCCTATAACCTTTCAGCCAAGGTTATACAGTAACTACCTTAATGATATTTGTAATTCCTGCTTTACCTGCCGGTATGCCTGCTGTTAATATTAATGTATCACCTTTTTCAGCGAATTCATTATCAGTCACTGCTTTTACCGCTTCCTCTAATAAATGGTCTGTGGAATTCACTTCTTCGGTCTTAAGTGGAGTAACGCCCCAATAAATCTGCATTTTCCTAAGTGTTCTATCAAGAGGAGATAAACCTATAATATAGGATTCTGGTTTAAACTTTGATACAATTCTTGCTGTATATCCTGAAAAACTAGAAGCTATAATAAGTCTTGCTCCAATATTCATTGCAGTTGCAACAGCGGAATAACAGATAGCACTTGATATTCCTTTGGATCTTTGATCTTTATTACTTTTTAAGATATTCGTGTAATCCAGATGAGCTTCTGTTTCTTTTGCAATTTTTACCATCATTCTTAATGCTTCTATGGGATATTTTCCTGCAGCTGTTTCACCGGATAACATAATAGCATCGGTACCATCATAGATAGCATTAGCAACATCGGTAGCCTCTGCTCTGGTTGGCCTTGGATTACGAATCATAGAATCCAGCATCTGTGTTGCAGTGATAACCGGTTTAAAGGCATCATTACATTTTTGAATAATTGTTTTTTGGATATAAGGCACAACCTCAGAAGGAACCTCAACACCAAGGTCACCTCTGGCAACCATTATACCATCTGATTCTTCTATAATTTCATCTATATTCTCAAAGCCTTCTGCATTCTCAATTTTAGCAATGATTGCAACGTCAGAATTACAGTCATCTTTTATCTTTTTAATTTCACGTATGGCGTCTGCATTTCTAACAAAAGAAGCTGCAATAAAATCTACACCTTGATTGATACCAAATATAATATCTTCTCTATCTTTATCAATGATTGGTGGCAATTTAGATTTGGTATTGGGTAAGTTTATTCCTTTTCTGTTACCTAGTTCGCCACCTGCAATAACTTCACAGATTACATCTGTATCTGTAATCTTTTTAACTTTTAATTCAATTAGTCCATCGTCGATTAAGATTTGACTTCCTTCTTTTACATCACTTGGAAGGTCAGAATAAGTTACTCCTACACGATGCTCGTCCCCAATAATTTCTTCTGTTGTCAATGTAAAATCTTGTCCCTTAACTAATAATACCTTTTGATCATCTTTTAAAGTTAATGTACGAATTTCAGGCCCCTTAGTATCCAAAAGAATGGCAATAGGAATGTTTAATTCTTCCCTTACTTTTTTGATTATATTAATTCTGGCTAAATGATTTTCATGTGTATCATGGGAAAAATTAAGTCTGGCGATATCCATTCCATTTAAGGCTAATTCTCTAATCATTTCCTCACTTGCTGATGCTGGTCCCAATGTGCAGACAATTTTCGTCTTCTTATTCATTTCTATTTCCTCCTGATGAAACTATAAATTTTGTCTTATGAAACTAATTTAAGTTACATAAATTTATAAAACTTGAACGAATATTAAGAATATTACGTTCTCATCTTCTAATCAAAACCTCTTATTAAAATACCCTGCTATTGCTGCTCATTAGATGGTTTCTTTACATGTTCATGGGTAAAAAGATGGTCCATACAATATTCATAGTTCCCCTCACACTTTGAGCAAAAACGGAATTCCAAGTTTTCATCATCTAATTCAGTCCGTCCACAAATTGCACATTTGTGCCTGGTTATAGTTTTCTTACCACGAAATTCTACAACATTTCCCGTTTTTGCAGCACTTCTCATATTACGTTTGAATTCTGTTTTTCGTCTATATTCGTTAGGTGATATCTTTCTATAATTTCTTGTTGAAAAGAAAAACAGTAAGAAATTTAACATGGATACTATTATTGCAATACTAATATAATAGTCACCAACTATAAATTTGGTAAATACTGAATATAAAGTAAATGCTCCATAAAGAATACCCAGATATTTTGCTTTTATAGGTATAATATAAAACAGTAAAAATTGGATATTAGGATATAAAGCAGCAAATGCCAAAAATAAAGAGTCATTTATATAGGAAATACCCATTGGATAACTTATCCCAGTTATAAAGTAAATTATAAATATGGCTAATATATTAAATAAAATTCCTGAAAAGTAATACAAATTAAAGCGGAATGCCCCCCAGGCATTCTCAAGAGCCGTACCAATAGCATAATACATGTATAAAGCTATAGCTAAAAACAATAAATTATTACTTGGAGGTAATATAATAAAGGTTACAAGTCTCCAAATTTGTCCCTGTAATACTTTCGCAACATCCAGCATCAAAAACTGGTAATATATTAAAGGATTCATAATCTGTATAAGATAACCAAATGCGTATAAAATAATAATATACCGCATTAGATTAGGGATTGCATATTTTCCAAACTTTCTATTCAGTTTGTTTATAAAATTCAAACTATATCACTTCTTTCATCTATTTTAGAATAAACCTTTTTTCTAAAGAAAAGTGCAATTATTGTTGTTATTAAAAATAACAACAAACTATCCCACTTTAATTTAATCTTCTTAATTATATGTTTATTATTTCCCTTTGTCAAACAAAACTCTAATTGAAATACTCCTAATATTACAAATAGAAATAAAGAAATTTCGTCTATTTCAATATTTCCAAAATTGTATAATATATACTGATATGTAAAAACATCTATATATTACAAACGTAAAAATGCCATTCTGAGCAAAATACATCTGAAATGTATTTCATAAAGAATCTATTTTAATAAGAATAAATCAATTCATTAAAATAAGACCCTTCATAATGCTCAGAACGGCTAAAATATAAATGCCTCATATTATAATTTAATTGTATATAACTTCATTTCCGCTGTTTCATGCAAAATGCAATCTACACGTTTCATTAACTATTCATAGGGAACTTCTTCACCAAAATTAGGTACGCATAAAGTTGAACCAGGTAATAACATAATATCTTCTGGCCTGTTAAGATTTAATAAATCTTGTAATTCAATGTCTAACTTGTTTAAAACACTTCCTAAACTATCTCCTTCTTCCACCTGGTAAGGCATCACTTCAATTGGGCTTGGGTTCACATTAGGAATACAAATTTCATCTCCCACCTGCAGGCGGTAAATGTCTACATATGGGTTTGCTTTTAAAATAAGAGCCAGTGGAGTATTATACCTTCTACTAATATTATATAAAGTATCTCCCTGTTCAATCATGTACATATAACAATTATATCCATCCTGATTCATTTAAACCAACTTTCTCAGAGTAAAGTATAAATTACCCTTAATTATATAAATTCACTACATTATATTCCTAATAATATACATTGGTGACACCTCTTGTTAAAATATAAATTCATTTTATATTTAACAAATTTTACAAGAAATTAATTGTGCTTTAGAATTGCTTTAGAATTATTCAGTTGAACTTCCAATCTAATTAGCGTATAATACTTTACACACTAAGTCTATTAAGACAACAAGACAGAATACTTTTGGACCGTAATAAATAGTACTCTTCAATCTCGATTACCATGTTGTAATCTTTATATATATATTAAATTATGTTACCTGCAGATTTTCAGTGCATAGTAACGTAATAATGTTATAGGAGGTAGCCCACATAGGCAATGTTATGATAAAGAAAAAAACAAACACACTAGGCATAGATATTGGGTCAACTACAGTAAAAATCGTTATATTAAATGAAAATAATGATATTCTCTTTTCACAGTATGAACGTCATTATGCTAATATTCAGGAAACATTAGCTTTGTTATTAAAAAACGGACAAACGGCTCTTGGTAATATGGAATTAGCACCTATGATTACAGGTTCTGGTGGTCTTTCCATCAGTAAATACCTTGGAATACCATTTATTCAGGAAGTCGTTGCAGTATCTACTGCTTTACAAGATTATGCACCTCAAACCGATGTTGCCATCGAACTTGGTGGAGAAGATGCCAAAATTATATATTTCACCAATGGTATCGATCAAAGAATGAATGGTATCTGCGCAGGCGGTACCGGATCCTTTATTGATCAAATGGCAACTTTATTAAAAACAGATGCAGAAGGTCTCAATGAATATGCCAAAGATTATAAGTCCATTTATCCAATCGCCGCAAGATGCGGTGTATTTGCAAAATCTGATGTACAGCCATTGATTAATGAAGGAGCTACAAAACCAGACTTGGCAGCTTCTATCTTCCAGGCTGTTGTCAGCCAGACAATCAGCGGTTTAGCCTGTGGTAAACCAATTAGAGGTAATGTAGCCTTTTTAGGTGGTCCATTACATTTCCTTACTGAATTAAAACAGGCATTTGTAAGAACATTACATTTAACAGAGGAGCAAACCATTGCTCCGGAACATTCCCATCTGTTTGCAGCTATGGGTGCTGCAATGAATAGTAAATATGAAAATATTACAACTTTTGATGATTTAATAGGTAAACTGACTGCAGGTATCAATATGGAATCTGAAGTATCCCGTTTAAATCCTTTGTTTAAAGACGAAAAAGAATATGAAGAGTTTAAAACAAGACATTCCCTTCATTCCGTTAAGAAAGGTGACTTACAGACCTATGAAGGTGATTGTTTCCTTGGTATTGATGCTGGTTCTACTACAACAAAAGTTGCTTTAGTCGGGGAAGATGGCTCCTTATTATATTCTTTCTACAGCAGTAATAATGGCAGTCCATTAAAAACAGCCATCAAATCCATTAAGGAAATATATACACTATTACCTGACAGTACCCGTATAGTACGTTCCTGCTCTACCGGCTATGGTGAAGCATTAATTAAAGCTGCTCTTATGTTAGATGAAGGTGAAGTAGAAACCGTAGCACACTACTATGCTGCTTCCTTCTTTGACCCAAAAGTAGACTGTATTCTTGACATTGGCGGACAGGATATGAAATGTATTAAGATAAAAAATAATTCCGTAGACAGTGTCCAATTAAATGAAGCCTGTTCCTCAGGATGTGGTTCCTTTATCGAAACCTTTGCAAA
>CALDJN010000328.1 GCA_937901695.1 uncultured Anaerocolumna sp. | reverse complement strand
AATTAAGTTTTGCTGCTTTACGGATAATTATGAAGAGTATTTCTTTTTTGATGCTACCAATGAGGGATTGTTTGGAGAAGTAGAATATGTGATGAATATACCATTGATTACACAATCCGAAGTTATTGAAGATTGCCATTGCATAGTAATCCCAGTTAAAGAGAATAGAAAACTATTAGACAACGATTTGAAATTTCAGGTCTTTTTGACAACTATACTAGCGAAAAAATATAACGATATGAGAAATCTTTGTATGAATGCTGAATCGTACCCGTTGGAGATACGGTTGGCCAAATATTTAATTGCAGATAAAAATAGTAATAAAATCTCAAACTTAACGCAAATAGCAAAAACAATAAAATGTAGTTATAGACAGCTTTTAAGAACGATTAAGCAGTTTGTGGAAAATGGTTGGATAGAACATCTTCCTCAAAAGGGAAAATACAAGATAAAAGATCGTGAAGCGCTGGAAGAAGTGGCAAGAAGATAAATGGATAATTTCAAAAAAAAAGGGGGATTAGTTTTGAAAAGATCAAAGTCAAATGAAATAATTCAGTATACGATTGATGAATTAAAAAAGGCGCAATTTCCTTTACCGCCGTTTGCCTTTTATTCACCAGAAGATTGGTCAAATTTAGACGAATCTGAAATTGAATTAGTAGAGAACATGCTTGGATGGGATATTACAGATTTCGGGAGCGGTGACTTTGACAAAGTCGGATTAACAATTTTTACTTTTAGAAATGGGAACTTCTACGCAAAAGATAAATATCCAAAACCATACGCAGAAAAAATGTTATATGTAATGGATGGACAGATTTTACCGTTCCATTATCATTGGGATAAACGTGAGGATATTATCAACAGAGGCGGTGGCGAATTAGAAATTACATTATACAATTCTAAATCAGAAGATTTTGCAGATGTTGAAGGTGGCAGAAATGGTAAGCCAGGACAGTTTGATATGACTCCTGTTACAGCTTCAATTGATGGAAAAAATGTGATTATTGAAGCAGGTGGAAAGGTTAGATTAAAACCTGGACAGTCAATTTCACTAGCACCTGGTCAATATCATCAGTGGCAGGGAGTCCCCGAAACCGGTGATGTAATCTTATTTGAGGTATCCACAACAAATGATGACACAATTGATAACAGGTTTCATACAGCTGGTGAAAGAATTCCAAATATGGAAGAGGATGTTGATGCAAGATATTTAATGTTTGCAGATTACCCCAAATACACAAAGTTTAATTTTATTGCTAAGGATTAATAATATGCTGACAAAACGCGAACTGGAAAGATATTGCGGAGATTTAACTCAGGTATTTGGAATACAGGAATGCATCCTTGAAGGTGGAAAAGCGAAAGGAATTAAAGCCTATAACTTATATAATGGTGCCGGTCTACGTATGACGGTTCTTGCAGATAAATGTTTTACAATTCCAAACTTATCGTTTAAAGAAATAAATATAGGGTTTATTAGTAAGACAGGTATCTGCGCTCCAGAATATTATCAGGAAGAAGGAACAAGGGGTTTCCTGAGAAATTTTGAAGCTGGCTTCTTGACAACCTGCGGACTTACATATATGGGAAGTCCGTGTGAGGTAGGCGGACAAAAAAATGGATTGCACGGAATGATTTCTAATACTCCGATGGAAAATGTATCTGCTCAATTAGAATGGAATGGAGACAACGGATGTATTTGCTTATCAGGGACTGCAAGAGAAGGATTTTTATTCGGGCCTAACATTCATATTACGAAGCAAATCAGAATTCCAATTGGTCAAAACGTAATAGAAATGCACGATCAAATTGAAAATGTAGGATTTGATGAATCTCCACTTATGTTATTGTATCATTTTAATTATGGCTATCCATTTTTAGATGAGAATTGTGAGATTTTTTGTAATTATGATAAAATAGTGCCTCGCGACGTGAACAGTGAAGGAAGACTGAATACGCTCAATACCTTTGAGAAACCAATTTCTGGGTTTAAGGAAATAGTTGCACTCAGAACAATGAGTGATCTGAACGAAACAGAAGGCAAATCATTGGTATATAATAAAAAATTAAATATTGCAGTATCCATGAATCTAAATGCTCATCAATTGCCAATTATGAATCAGTGGAAGAGTCCAAGAGCAGGTGATTATGTATTGGGAATGGAGCCTGGAACAGGACATGTTGGTGGTTTAGTGGAAACAGAAAAAGATGGTCTTTTGATGAAAATTGGTCCGGGAGAAAAGAAAAAATTCGACATTATTATTGAATTTTTAGATGAACCTGAAACAATTCAGAAAAATATCAAGAGTATGAAGGCACAAAATATATAAATCCCATGCGGGATTCATATAGAGAAAATTTAAAACAGTGTTTATAACGATTGGAGGTAAAAAATGGGGAAGAAAGTTTTGAGTCTTCTGGTAACAACAGTATTAACAATGAGCATGCTTGCTGGATGTGGTAGTACCCATGAAACAGAATTAACACCAACGGATGCAACACCAACTAAAATTACAGAAGCTGAAGGGACAGCAGCAGATAAAGTTGAAGAAACAGTTGAGGCGCTGGCTGAGGGTGGCGAATATGCAGATGTAAAAGTTGCATGTCTTGTAAAAACAGAGTCAAATGTATACTGGTCCGATATGGGCGCAGCAATCCTTTCATGGGCTGATGAAAATGGTGCAGCAGTAGATATGTATTATGCTGAATCAGAGGAAAACATTGCAGGACAATTGGAACAGATGGAAAACCTTATTACAAAAGGATATGATGCAATATGCTTTGCACCACTTACTTCTGTAAACCTGGTCGAAGGCGTAGCAAAAGCAACAGAAGCTGGTATTATATGTGTAAACATTGATGAATCTATGGATTTCACAGCATGTAGAGAAGCTGATGGCGTTGTTTATTCTAACTTTGTAACAGATAATTATATTGTAGGACAGAAAGCTGCAAAATATATTGCTGAAAAACTTGGTGGAGAAGGAAAAGTTGCAATTGTTGAAGGCGCAGCTGGAAATACAACTTCCCAGCAGAGAACAGGTGGAGCAACAGATACATGGGCGGAAATGGATGGTATTGAGTTAGTTGCTTCTCAGCCAGGTGATTGGGATAGAATGACATCCATGGATGTTGCAAGTGCCATGATTACTGCAAACCCAGATTTAAAAGCTATCTACTGCTGTAATGACGTAGAAGCACTTGGCGTTACAGAAGCAGTTATCAATGCAAACAAACTTGGGGAAATCTTAGTAGTTGGTACAGACGCTACAGCAGATGGTAAGAACTCTATTGCAAAAGGAGAAGAAACAGCATCCGTTGGACAGGATAATACAGGGATTGGTATTGAAAGTGTGAAATCAGCAATTGAAGCTGTAAAAGCAGGTTTTGTCCCAACGGATCACATTGGAGATGAGAGCTATCCGGCTATCACGTATGTTGACTCCTTTTTAGTAGATAGCGATAACGTAGCAGACTACAAGTAAGGTATAAAAAGCTTATTATATGAGTTTAGAGTAAATAATGGGGAAAGAAAGATGGCGATAAAACTTTCCCCATTATTTATAGGAAGAGGAGCACATATGGAATATTTGAAAATGAACAATATTACAATGAAATTTCCTGGAGTTGTTGCCTTGGATAATGTTTCTTTTGATTTGAGATTGGGTGAAGTACATGTTCTTCTTGGGGAGAACGGAGCTGGTAAATCTACTTTAGTGAAGATATTGAGTGGAATTTATACACCTACTAGTGGGGAAATAACAATAAACGGAAGACCAGTGTCGGACTTGACCCCAAAGGGGTCTGCAGATAATAAGATAGCAATTATCTATCAGGAATTATCAGTTGTCGATAATCTGAGTATTGCTGAAAATATGTTTTTGGGGAAATTGCCCACAAAAAAGAAAATGGGAATTACTGTTGTTGATAAAGAATTTTTGTATGCTGAATCAGAGAAATACTTAAAGGAAATAGGATTAAAGAAAAATCCATCTACTTTGGTACAGGATATTTCAATTTCTGAAAAGCAACAAGTCGAAATCGCGAAAGCTTTATGTTCCAATGCAAAAGTTATTATAATGGATGAACCTACATCTTCATTATCCATTGATGAAACAAAGAATATGTTTAAAATTATTGAACATTTGAAAAAGAATAATATAGGTATAATCTATATTTCGCATAAGCTTCCGGAAATTAAAGAAATTGGTGACAGAGTAACTATATTAAAGGATGGAAAATATGTAAAAACATTAAACATATCGGACTTAGAAGTTAAGGATTTAGTGCCTTTAATGATTGGGCGTGAAATAAAAGATAAATTTGTAGGAACAAAAAGAGAAATTGCTCCAGATGAACAACCAACTTTTGTAGTAAAAAATTTAACTAGAAAAGATGGAACATGTAGGAATATTAATTTTGAAGTGTACAAGGGGGAAATTCTAGGCTTTGCAGGCTTGATAGGAGCAGGAAGATCGGAATGTATGGAAGGAATTTTTGGCGCAAAGACAATTTCTTCTGGAGAGGTATATTACAATGGTAAAAAACTTAAAATTCATAATCCCTATGATGCGATGAAGCAGGGAATTGCTATGGTTACAGAAAATAGAAGAGAAACAGGATTTTTCCCTAATTTCCCGATCTGGAAAGAGATAGCAGTATCTACCAGCTTAAAAAAATCTACCTTAGGTGGATTTACCGGGATGGTACAAACAAAGAGTGAAAAAAATATTGCTGAAAAGTTCACGAAAAAATTGAGCATCAAGTGTACAGGGGTTAATCAGATGACATATAACCTTTCAGGTGGTAACCAACAGAAAGTAATTATTAGTAAATGGCTGGCTGTAGATTCAAATATATTCATTTTTGATGAACCAACCAAGGGAATTGATGTTGGCGCAAAAAGTGAAATTTATGCAATTATGAGAAGCATGGCAGAGGAAGGAAAAACAATTATTATGGTTTCTTCAGAGATGCCTGAATTGTTGTCTACATGTGATAGGATTATTGTCTTTCGTGATGGAGAAATATCCGGAATATTTAATAGCGATGAGGCTACGGAAGAAAAAATCATGCTAGCAGCAGTTCATCTTAGTTAATGGAGGTAGTAAAAAATCATGACAAAAGAAAAGTTTCAAAGCTTTTGGAATAAATTTGGTACATTATGTATCTTAATTGTTCTGTTTATAGCTTTTTCTATTGGATCACCAAAATTTTTTCCACAACCAGCGAATCTGATTCAATGTCTCTTACAGTCTACTGTTTACATTTTGTTGGCATTTGGCGAATTTTTTGCAATTTTACTTGGTGGAATTGATTTATCGGTTGGAGCAGTTGCATGCTTTTCAGGAATTATTGTTGCAGACTTATCTTTAAAGGGTGTGTCACCTGTTGTCTGCTTGATTGTTGGTTTGCTGGGAGCTGTACTGTTTGGTTTTATAAACGGAGTGTTGATCAATGCATTGGATTTACATCCGTTTGTTGTAACACTGGGTACAAATACAATTTACAGAGGAATTTGTCTTGTAATGACGGGAGGAAATCCTTTATTTAATTTGCCAAAATGGGTGAAAGGTCTATCTGCATATATAGTGGGAATTCCTAAACCAGTAATTTATGTAGCAGTAATAGGTATTATATTAGTAGCTTTCACAACAAAAACTGTAGCAGGAAGAAACCTGTATGCACTTGGTGGAAATAAGCAGTCTGCCTGGTACTCTGGTATTAATACAAAAAAATATACTGTCTTAGCACACATTTTATCTAGTCTTTTAGCCGGTATTGGCGGCATTGTAATGCTGGCCCGTGTAGGTGCGGCAGAGCCAACAGCCGGTGCTGGTTACGAAACCTATGCTATTGCAGCTTGTATTATTGGCGGCGCTTCATTATTCGGTGGAAAAGGACGTATTTGGGGCGTTATATTAGGTGGTATTACAATTGGTACAATTAATAATGGTTTAAATATTATGAATGTATCTGCATTCTGGCAGAAAATCGTAATGGGATCATTAATTATTGCATCTGTTGCATTAGAAAAACTAATTTCTAATAAGGTTAGAAAATAATACGATGAATAAAGAGCCATCGCTGGCTTATGGATATAATGATGGCATGACAAATGCATTTGATTATCTGCTTTTTTGCTTGTAAATAGATGATTCGTTGTGCTAAATTAATGAAAATCCCGGCTGTACAATGTGGATGGACGAGCAAAATGAACAAACTTTCATTGATTTTGTTTGAGTGACGGGTTATAATAGACACTAACTGAATATAGAGGCAAAATAAGAACTTAAATCTTTCAGTTTCTGCACCTCAATCATATAAGAATTATAGAACACAGAGGTGGAGAACCATAACATTTTTTCATAACTTATTTGTCCCTTTAGCGATGCAAAAGGAATGGGGGAAAATATGATAGATAGCGTTTTTGCAGAAAGATTTATTGAAAAAGTGACCGAGTATACTAATTATAACGTCAACATCATGAATGAAAAGGGAAACATTATAGCTAGTAAAGATAAAGATCGCGTAGGAACCTTTCATGAGATTGCTTATCGTATCATACATGGAGAAGATGATATTATCGTGGTGGAAGAAAACGATAACTTTGTCGGAGTTAAGAGTGGTGTTAACATGGCATTCCGATATGATAAAAGAAAAGTGGGCGTTATAGGAATTACTGGGGAACCTGTTGAGGTAAAACCGATTGCTCTTATAATAAAGATGTCTATTGAAACAATGTTGGAATATGAAATCTACAAAGAAAAGATATTACAAAGAAAGAATTCTAAAGAACAATTTGTGCATTATCTGCTTCATGGAGAACAAAGAGATAAGGAAAAAGTAGCTGAATTAGCAAAACAGCTTGGTTATAGGGATAATCTAATTCGTATACCAATCTTTATAGTAGTTACTTGTAATACGGATACAGAACAATTACTATCCATAATCAAGAAAAGTGAGTTCCATAGTAATCAAGATATTTCATCAGTCTCTGATGAACAACAGATTATAATTTTCAAACATTTTAATATAGAAAATACAGAACTATTCGGCAAATATAAATACTTGATCGGAGAATATTTAAGTGGTTTTTTAAACTTTACAAGAGAGGAGAATATAAAATGCAAATTATATATTGGGACCTTCCAAAGTGAATTTGAACGATACTATATCTCATATCAGCATTGTCAGTGGCTTAGAAAAAATATAGTTTCAAATAATTTGGGAGTCTTTTTCTATGATTTTATTGGTGACTATATGAAATCTTTAATTCCTGCAAGTGATCTTTATAATGTGTACCATGTAATTGAAGAAACCATGGACCCAGATATCAAAAATGGATTAAAAGAAATGGTAGGAGTATTGGAAAACAATAATTATAATTTGGTTGAAAGCTGTAAAGAGTTATTTATACATAAAAACACTTTGATTTTCCGATTTAATAAAGTAAGGGA
>CALDJN010000327.1 GCA_937901695.1 uncultured Anaerocolumna sp. | reverse complement strand
ATCAGCATGCGATACCTATGGCAGCTGAACTTTTAAGCAGACTGGAGAAACAATGTTAAACCGTCTGACTAGGGATGCTGAACATATCTATCTTGCCCTGGGATTATGCCTATCTTTTTATTATCCTCATTTTTTTAGGAAAAGGTTGAACACAATGACTTCTTTGCCGAAAAAATGAGGATAAAATTTTATCTTAATCCACGAAGACGAGCTAATTCTTCTTCGTCTTCCAGCCACATAGGTTGTTCTTCTGAAATGCCATTAACACTTGCTCCCATAGCCTCCTTCATCATTTCTATGGATGGTGTAGAATATATTTTATGGAAAGCTTGCCATAAGATATATGCTTATGCTGATACAGAAATGAAGCGAAAACAATTGAAAAAGCTACATCACTCAATGCTCCAATCAGTTCATCATCAACTCCTTCGGATGCCGAGTATACTGATGATGAAATCAGAAGGTTTTACGGACTGAAGTAGTAGTTCAAAGGTTATTCCAATATTTATCCGAGCCACCATAGAATTTATATGATACTTCCGATAAATATCGGAATAACCAAAACATAGGAATAATCGCCCTTGAACAAAATCGCTGCGCGATGGCTTAGGCCACTTTACTCATAAATTGAGACTTCAAAATAAAAAACAGTAGAAAACTGCTTAAATCTAGTGTATTGTTTAATCACCACAAAAAAACAATACTATGATTTAGGAGAATCTACTGCTTTGAAAATAATATCATGCTTATCAGCATTAGACAAGATATTATTTAGAGTTCGCCCTTCACCGAATAAAATTGATGCTAATTTATAACCATCAATTTCAAAGAAGATTACAATGAACAAGAGATATTTAGACAAACTTTTGCAAGATATGAAACTTAAAAACTTTACAGCTTCTACAATAGAAACCTATTGGTTAACTACGAAAAACTTTTTAAAATATATTAATAAGGACGCATCATTACTCACTTATGCAGATATTCGTAATTACATCTTCTATCTTCAAAAAGAAGAAGGTAAAATGCCCTCTACAATTAATTGTTATGCCAGAGCAATTCGTTTCTTTTGCGAATATACCCTGGGTTTTGAATGGAACTCTAGAAAAGTGCCAAAGATGAAGTTAGATAAAAAGCTTCCATTAATATTAACGAAGGAAGAAGTGAATATCTATATCAACTCATTTAAGAGTTTAAAATATAAAGCAATTGTATCTACCATGTATTCATCAGGAATGCGTGTCAGCGAAGTACTTCATTTAAGATATGAGGATATTTCCAGAAAGAATATGCAAATTTATATTCGTAATGCTAAGAATCGAATGGATCGCTATGCTCTTTTATCAGGAAGGAATCTTGCCCTTCTAACCGAATATTGGTTTTGCTACAACAAACCCAAAGGATGGCTTTTTCCAAGCCAAGTAACTGGAGAACCTTTAACACATTCATCCATTGCACAATCTTTCAGATGTATATTTGTCAGCTAGTTTCAGTAGTGACAGGCAACCTTTATATGCCTGTTCTTCTACTCGGTAGGGTTCAAACATCTTTTGGACGACCTGCCTTGTGGCTTCGCCAATACCTGAGGCCTAGTTTTGAAAACGTGTGGAATCCCATTCGCCATATAATTGATGGTTCGCTGGCATGTGGTCAACCATAGTGGAATACTGCCCACGTCGGCCGTATAGGCGTTTATGACTGCAGATTCGTGTACCTTTATAAAAGATTTCGATGGCGCTTTTGGTATACCTAACGTCTACTTTCTTCCTGACATACTCATAAGGCGTTGAATATTTTTGCTGATCTATGGCTATGTGGTAATTTAGCTGTACCGTCGCGGTCTTCCATTGTGCGAATTCATATGGATATTTAGGCAGCGGCTGCATGAATGGAAGTTCCTCTTCCTTGAAAACAGAATAGCGGCTGCCATCCTTCTTCTGGAATGAGTTATGATTGAATTTATCCAATTCCCTACATATGGCTACATTCAACTCATCGATATCAAAAAACTGGCGATTGCGCAGCTTTGCTATGTGAGGTCAGATTCCCTACTGTCCCTTCCACAGCCGCTTTGTCTCTTTTATCTTTAATTAAAGATAATCTCCGGGTTTATGCTGGATATGCATCGTAAGCTTGTTTTTGTCTACGTAGTCCTGATAGAGTTTACTGTACTGCAAGTACATGTAGGGCGGTTTTCCTGAACTGCGGCAGGTATCAACGTATTCATCCCACAGAAGTTTTAATGTTACACCGCTTTTCAGGAGTTCTTTATGGATGTAACCAAAGTTTGGGGTGACAAGGACCGGTATAAGTGTCTCCTCTGGAAAGAGCTTTTGGTGGAGTTCTGGTTCATCCATGGAATCAAGGATGTCATTAGAAACAGGATGCTCCATCACTGTCTTTGCCACTTTGGCTACTGTGTTTCTGGATACGCTGAGCGTATCCGCAATCCTCCGCTGGCTATAGTCTTGCCGAAGGAGTTGCAAAATTTGTTTTTCTTTGGACATAGAGATGTCCTCCTCTCGAAGTATTACGGTAATATAATATCCGCAGTATAATTGTAATACTTTCAAAAGTGGCTCTCAACAACGAATTGGCCTTTCGTAATCTGTGTCTCTCAGGGTCGGAATAGAATGGCTCTTTGTATCAGATTAACTGGCTCTCAGGCGTCGGAATATTCATTCTGGAACTATGAACGACTCACGCAATATGCTGGTTTGACCGAAGTAGATACTTATAGTGTTATCGACGCACTCGCAAAACTCAGTAAACTGATTCAGTAATACAATGTTGGAAGGCAGGCCTGCCAACAAAAACCAACCAACCGAATGACATAAACATGAGCAATCTAGTGGCAACTGAGTATTCCAGATACCTTTGTACCAGGTGTCCGGTCGTTTAGAGCCACCTTATGCTACCTTTGCTTTGGCTTTAATTATTGAATTACGAATCATCAGATTTGTAAAGGCTGCTTCGCACCGCAATAGCGGCAGGGCCTTGACAAATCCAATGCTTCGTAAGGGATATTTAGTTAAGCCAAAACAAAGTGGCTCTTTAGCGCCGGAACAGTGGCTTACATTTTTCCGGAATTGTGGCTCCATGGGGGCAGAATATTCAACAACAAGAGGGAGCTAGATTACGTCAGCCAAAAGAATCATTAACACTTTACGTTAAGATATATTAGCAGTTAAATAAATATGACGTTCATCGGGAAAACCTTTACGTTCATCGAGGTAATATTGAAAATAATCTAAGTATAAAATAGAATATATTTAGGTTGTTTTTTTATACGAAAGAGAGGTGCTTAAAATGTATGTTTTTCTTGATTGGCTTTGGATAATATTTGGGTGATTATATATAACACTTAATTATATCAATTAATGAGGTAGATGAAACTATATTTCATTAATATAAGAATTAAGGCTGCGAAGCAGTTTGTCTTGCTACCATATCAAAATAGTATGAGTTAAGAATTTCTATAACTAAAAATAAGCAAAGATAATAGAAATTCACTTATGATATGCCTAAAATGATGGTATGCCTAAAATGATGGTATGGTATGAAATGGAATATACTTCATATATATTTTTAGAAGAAAGGAGGAAAAGTATACATGAAAAAAAATATTATAAAAAAGTTACCACAAAACGCAAAGTCAATTAAAGTTATTGGACAAGGTTGTTTAGATGATTGCTCCCAAAGTGAAAAAATATCTGGTACAACTAGACTTTGGTCACATTTTGCATGCTATCTAGAAATATGCGAATATAGACATTGGAAAGATGCACAATGGACTACTGATTTTTAATTAAAAAAGTGTGAAATGAATATATTAATATTCATTTCACACTTAAGGAGTTAAAAACGATGAAAAATATTGGAGTTGTTTTATGTGATTCTGGTATATCTAATAATCAAAAAAAGTTTGTAAAGGTAATTGATATTGGATATGGATGGAAAGATGAAAATGGTCATGGAACAAAAGTTATTGATGTTATGCAAAAATATTGTGACACTTCAATAATAAGTATTAAAATTTTGGATAAAAATAATTCATGTTATTTAAATAATTTAATAGAGGCTTTAAATGCTTGTTTATATTTAACTGAAAAAGTTATTTGTTTACCTTTATCAATAGATTCTAATATATATAATAATCAGATAAAAAAAATTATTAATAAATTATTTAAGCAAGGAAAAGTAATAGTTTCTTCATTACATAATAAAATGAATTTTAGCTTACCTGCTGGACTGCCTAATGTTATAGGAGTTAAAATTGTAAAAAGAAATAGTAAACTAACTAAGTTTTACAATAGCAAAAATTTTATTCAATGTACTTTGCCTGTTAATTTAATAATTTATAAATCATTAGAAAATGAATATTCAATATTTGGAGGTAATAGCTTGGCTTGTGCTTTTTTTACAAGTCATATTGTAAATATTCTTAAGAATAATAAGATAAGTAAGTTTAAAGAATTAGAAAATTATTTAGAAAAGCAATTTTTAAGTGATTTGAACTTTTTGCATTATAAAAATAGTTTATTAAATTATGATAATATTTTTAAAAATATCAGTAAAATTAATTTAAAGCTAAATATTGGTAATAATATTACTCCTTTTTATAATGTTTTTAGTGATGCCGAACAATTATTTGCATATTTAAAAGAATTGGAAAAAGTGGGGTTGCATATAAATGCTAAAACATTTTTAAAATTAGAGGATTTGGAAAATTTAAATAAATTAGTTCAATATTTTTGTTTACAAGGAGATAATATTAATGAAAAAATTTAATGTATATTTTAAATTATGTAAAAATAATATTTTATTTATATTAGTTGGATTATTATTCCTTATATTTGAAACTATTATTGCTATTAAAATACCATTTATTATGAATAAAGTAAATGAGTATTTATTTAATTTAAATAATAATATAATTAATTTTGTAAATATATTTTTTATTTTTATTGGAGTATATATTCTTGATCTAATTTTAAATTATATTACAACTATTATATTTAAAATAATTGGAATAAAAAATACTACTGAAATAAGTAAAAATATAATGGATAAAATATATTATTCTACAAAAAATCAAAGCACTTTTAAACCGGGATACTTATTAGAGGTTTTTAATAAAGATACTTTTGTACTAGGTGAAAAAGGATTATTATATATTTATCAAATAATTTATATTACAATAAATATTATTGCCTTATTTTATTATATGTGGAAAACAAATATTTTAATTGCAATTTTAATAACTTTTATATTTATTTTGCTAATTTTAATTCAAAAAATAATAAATAGTAAAGTTACAAAAGAAATAAATATAGTTAAGGATTGTTCAGGCGAATATTCATATATAATAACTGATTTTATTCAAAAAAATAATGAGTATAGAAGAATTGATTGTTATAATTATTTTTCAAATTTATTTAATTCAAAGTTAAATTTATTATTAAAAAATTCTTTCAAATTAGACAAAATTGTTTCAATAAATTATCTTATTAATGGATTTATAGGGTTAATTAATATTTCAATTATTTTTTTGTTGGGTGCTTTTTTTATTAATAAAGGATTTTTATTAGTAAGTGAATTAATAACATTTAATATATATGCAAATAAATTTGGAGCATATATTTTACAAATACCTAGTATTTTGGTAAATTTAAAGGGGTTTAGTACGTCTTGTAATAGGATATCTAAAGTGCTAAAAATGCACACTTATAAAGACAATAACGATATAATTCCACTTAATACAATTAATAAGATTCAGCTTTGTAATGTTAGTTTTTCTTATAAAAATAGTGAAAATTATATTATATATAATTTTAACTACGATTTTTTTAAAGGAAATATTTATTGTATTGTTGGAAAAAATGGAGCAGGTAAATCAACTTTAATTAGTTTGTTAGTTGGAGAATATCCCATTAATAATGGTGCTATAATTATTAACAATAATGTTCTAGATATATATCAAAATAAATTTGAATTAGATAAACATATTTGTTTATTTTCCTCTAATAGTATTTTATTTAATGATACATTTATGAATAATATTACATTAGACAATAAAAAATATGATAAACAAAAAGTAAATCAACTATGTGATTTAACAAATATAAGTGATTGGGTTAATAATCAAAAAGATAGGCTAAATACTATGATTGATACATTAAAAGGAAATTTTTCAGATGGACAAAAGCAAAAGATATCATTAATTAGATGTCTCTTGAAAAATAAGGAAATATTAGTTTTTGATGAGTTAGAAAAACATTTAGACTCAGAAACTAAGAATAATGTAATTACGTATTTAAATGAAATTAAAAATGATAAAATTATAATTATTTCATCACATGATGAGCATATAAAAGCAATGTCTGATTTTGTATTAGAATTATAGAGTAGGTTCGGAAACTCATAAGTAAATATATAGCTCTTATGCATAAAGATAAAATTCCGATAAATCCTTGCCATGGACGCTGCTTCGTATAAAAAAGGGCATGGCAAATAAACCTGCCGTATATCGGCAAGAAAAAATTAAAACATTCTATCTAGAGGATTAAGCAGTTTTTTGAATGTATTCTTTCTTACGTCTTGCATCCAAGTGTATCTGAATACATGCAAGCATGGTAAAGAAAGAATGACGTTTTTTACCACGGATTTTCATATGCTCCACATGATAATTATTGAGAATTCTGGTATTGATACGCTCTGAACACGTTCTGGTTTTAAGCATATCCTTGAAAGCTTTTGTGCCTCGTGGGATAGGTGTAAAAATTCTGAGGTCATCAGACGGTTTGGTATAGATAACGCTGCCATATTCAGAGGGAGAGCATTCTGCTTTGCAGGAACACTCTTTGATTTTCCCACAGGCAAGGGCACAGCGCCATTTGCGACTATTTTTATCTTTGCAAAAGCCCCAGTTCACCATGAGATGTCCGCCAGCTCAGATGGGATGACCTTTTCGTTAACGACAACAGCACTAGGATAGGTAAGATTGCCGTTATTGGAAGGATTTAAGTTAATGAAGGGAATCATACTCTACTCATTGCACAAATCATAAGTAGGATAGTTGTCATGAGCTGAATCAAGAACGATGTTTTTGATGGGTGGATCAGGGCAAAGCTCACGGTATTCAGCTAATGCAACTACCCCAGAAACACCATCATGACGATTTGCATTTAAAATACGAAAATAAAATGGCAAATCCGTATGGTATTGCTTGCAATAGCAGGAAAGAAGGTAAATGATATGTCCATAAAACCAGATTTCCTTTCTGCTATCCCATCCCCAGCGTGCATCTGGGTCAGAAAGGTGGCGGTTACATTTACAGCTCCAATTACTGGCAGCTTTACAGGTACAGATCTTGATTCCTTAGCTAGAAGAAGCTACTAGAAGACAGGTATCATCACCGGCTACCGTGAGTGCAGAAGAATCAATTAAACTGCATTCAGTAG
>CALDJN010000326.1 GCA_937901695.1 uncultured Anaerocolumna sp. | reverse complement strand
CCTCCCTGATTTGAGTGCTCACTAAGGAGGGCGGAAGGGAACAAATATGAAATTTATATATGGAAAAAATGATTGGAAGACATTAGACAGGGGACAGGAAAATTGCTATCTGATAACAAATGGATTAGGTGGTTATTCTTCTCTTACCATGATTGGCTCTAACAGCCGTAATGACCATGCCCTGCTTATGGCTTGCACTATAGCTCCCAATCATAGATATCATTTAATTACGAGGATAGATGAAGTAATCGAACTGGATAAAGAAAAGTTTAGTTTATCCAGTCAGGAATATGTAAACCATACTAAAAATCAATTGGGATATAAATATTTAAATCAATTTATGTTTGAATATTATCCGGTTTGGGTGTATCAGGTAGAGGGAATTGAGATTAAGAAAACTGTCTTAATGGCATATGGCGAGAATACAATTGGGATACGTTATGTGATTCATAATAACATGAACCAAAAAGTTAAGTTAACAATTACTCCACAGCTTCAATTTATACCCAAAGGTGATACCTTAAGTCCAAATCAAATATTTGAACTTAATAATAATGCAGTAATCAGTAATGGAATTAAGTTAAACTATGAGACCAATGGCACAGTTACCGATTATCCTACGGAATATACAAAAGATTTATATTATGGCTACGATGCAAGGGATGGACGGGAAGCAATTGGTGTCACAGGGTCTAATCATAATATATCCGTAACCGTAACCCCTTATGATGAAAAGGTATTGGATATTATATATAGTACCAATTCTATCAGTACTACCATTGAGCAGATGATAGTAAATGAAACGAAAAGGCTGGAAGACCTTGTAAGTCAGTCCGGAATAAAAAATGAAATAGGGAAACAATTAGTAAAAAGTGCAGATCAATTTCTGGTTGATAGGGCTTCTACCAAGGGAAAGACTCTCATGGCTGGGTATCCGTTCTTTGCTGACTGGGGAAGAGATACTATGATATCCATGGTAGGCTGCTGTATTTCTACAAAGCGGTATGAAGAAGCAAAAAGCATATTCCGTACCTTTATGCAGTATTGTAAGAAAGGCTTAATGCCAAATATGTTTCCGGAAGGCGGCAGGGATCCTTTGTATAACACAGTAGATGCCTCCCTTCTTTTTATTGGTGCTGTATATGAGTATTATTTGGAAAGTAATGACCTTGCCTTTGTAGAGGAGGCATATGCCATTATGGAAGATATTATAAAATGGTATAAACAAGGTACGGATTATCATATTAAAATGGATACAGACGGTTTAATTATGGCAGGAAGCGGATTGGAACAGGTAACCTGGATGGATGTGCGGTTTGAAGATATTCTACCAACTCCAAGACATGGAAAACCTGTTGAAATCAATGCCTATTGGTATAATGACTTAAAGATTATGGGTCTGTTTGCCAGACTATTAGGCAGGGAAGACAGTCCCTATGAAGAACTTGCAGAGTTAGTAAAAGCTAGCTTTTCCGAAAAATTCTGGAATGAAACAGAGCGATGTTTAAAAGATTTAGTATCGGGAGAAGAAGCGGATAATCAAATTCGATGTAACCAAATATGGGCAGTATCCCAGCCTTTTTCCCTATTGGATAAGGAAAAGGAGGGGATGGTTGTCAGTAAAGTATATGAAACCTTATATACTCCATATGGACTTCGCAGCTTAAGTAAACATGATAAGGCATTTAAAGCCATTTACGGAGGTTCACACTTTAACCGTGACATGGCTTATCATCAGGGAACTGTCTGGGCATTTCCTTTAGGTGCTTATTATTTGGCATATCTTAGGGTAAATGATGAAAGTCTAGAAGCTACAAAAAGGGTAAAAGAACAGCTGGAGGCTTTAGAACCTTGTATGAGAGAAGGCTGCATCGGACAAATAGCGGAAATTTATGACGGAAAAAATCCTACAATCTCCCAAGGTTGCTTTGCACAAGCCTGGAGTGTCAGCGAGTTATTAAGAGTTTTTGCTAAACTTGAGAAAATAGTATAACAAAAATACAGAAAAAGAAAGACTAGAAGAGGTAAATGGTGGATTTATAATTGTACACCTTGGGCGGCTAGAACCCTAAAAGGCGAAAAATCTCAACTAATGTGAGATTCTTCGCCTTTTTGTATTAGCCCCTTTGGCACCAGATTCAAAATTTGCAAGAAAACTTGCAGTTTCTTTATTTTGTTTGCACTATATCATGGCAGGAGTGCATCTAATTCTTTGGCTTGTTTTAAAAGAAATTTGTATCTCTTTTGAGCTGCATTTACTTCATAAATGTAACAATCAATTAAGTCCGGATCAACAACATTTTCAAAATTAGAATACGCCGCTTCTAAAGCAACCTTTGTTCGCTGGATTTCATTGAGCAAAAGTTCTGCCTGAGGATTTTTCTTTTTTGAAAATAACTTCATTTTTACTCCATTCTACTTATAAACTATAAGCTAATAATAGATTTATTATTGTTTATAGTATAGTCATAGATTTATTAGAATATACTACAATAGTTAGAAAAATATACCTAAATTTTCGATAGGAGGACAATATGGAGAGTAAAATATTTATAGTTATTATTATAGTATGCTTGATTCTTTTAGCAATTGGATTAATTAAAAAACGGATGGACTTGCTAGTAAACTTTGGACTTCGTGTATTTGCAGGTTTAGTGGGAATATACATAGTGAATATGCTTTTAGATGGATTAGGATTGACTTTAGGAGTTGGCACCAATGGTTTAACAGCTTTAACGATTGGAAGCCTTGGGATACCGGGATTTTTGCTGGTTTATGGGGTGGCACTTTATTATTATTTTGTTTAATGTTATGGGAATAAGATTGTTGTTGAGTATGACCGTTGGGTCGATTAAGATATTTTATAACATTAAAGGGACTGCTGCAAAACTGTCATTCTTCGCACAAATTTAGCTTGCTAGATTTGTGCGAAGAATCTCATTTTAAAGTGAGATTGAGATTCTTTGAGCATAATTCAGCAAGCTGAATTTACTCTCTGAATGACAAAACCTGCTTAGAGTAGCAAAATTTGCTCAGAGTGGCAAAGCTAGCTCTGGATAACACCTTTTTTTGCAACAGCCCCTCATTTTGGTATATGCCCAACATACAGATTTAGGCATAAGACAAGATTAATCATGTAGAAAGCCGATTATTAATGCCCCGAATCTTCTTTCTCTTTACCCGGTAATACTAAGTTGAGTGTAATTGCTACAATGGTTGCTACTACAACTGGAGATTTCCCAAATACTGTAGTAACCCATGCAGGGAACAATGCTAATGATTGTGGAACTAATGTAATACCAATACCCATTGCAACTGCCAGTCCTACAATGGAAGTATTGCGGTAATTTAATTCTTGAGTAGCAATTAACTTCATACCAGTCATAGTAATTGATGCAAATACACCAATAACAGCACCGCCAAGTACACAGTATGGAATTGTAGTTAAAAGGGCAGAAAACTTAGGTACTAATCCGGCAACAAGAATGATACCGGATGCAATACCAAATACAACTCTGTTTACAACTTTTGTTGTAGCAACGATACCAACGTTCTGGCTGTAAGTTGCCGTTGGCATACCACCAATGAGCGCACCAAGAATGTTTAAAAGGCCATATCCTGTAATTCCGCCTTTTAATTCCTTGTCTGTAGGAAGACGGTCAAGTCCGCCGGAAGTAGTAGCAGTAAAATCACCAATAGCTTGTACAGAATTTATAATAAATAATAAAGAAATGGTAATGATTGAAGAAACTTCAAATTCCACGCCAAAATGTAATGGTTGTGGTAATTGAAAATAACCTGCAGTGGCAACAGCTGAAAAACTAATCATACCAAAGAATGCGGATATAATATAACCAATAATTAACCCTATTAATAGGGAAGCTAATTTTACAATTCCTTTACCCCAGTGGTTAAGAACTAAAACAATAATCATAGTAAGTAAACCTACTAACCAGTTCTGCCATGCGCCATAATTAGGGCTGCCTACACCGCCTGCAATATAATTAATTGCTGTAGGGTAAAGTGAGAGACCGATAGTAAATACAACGGTTCCTGTTATTAAAGGTGGAAAGAATTTACGCAGCTTTTCCACATTCAATCCAAAGATAATGGCGCAGAAACCTCCAACTATCTGGGCACCGAATATAGTTGCCATATTATATCCGGCAGCAATTGCTGTTAAGCTTGGCAGATAGGCAAAGCTAATACCAAGAATTACTGGAAGACGCGATCCAAAAAAACCGCCAATTGAGAAAACCTGAATAAATGTTGCGATTGCTGATATTACAAGGGATGCCTGGATAAGTATAACTTGATCCTGAGTATTTAATCCAGCTACTCCAGCTACTACAATTGCAGGTGTTACGCATCCAACAATCATGGCCATTACATGCTGAAAAGCCAATGGAATTGCTTCCTTCATTGCAGGGCGCCCATCTAACTGAAAAATAGAGGCATATTGTTTATTGCTCTTTTTACTTGACATGCTAATTTCTCCTTTTATTAATTTTAGACTCTCGTTATCCTTAAGCATTGTAATTCAAGGCTTTCGCATGTATTATGTTACCTGTTATTCTTAGTAGCCATGCTGCCTATCATAACTTTATATCTGGAAAGAACCGCCTAAAGAGGGGAAAATGATACTAACATTGAAAAAATGAGATAATAACCCAAAACCTCCAAGCTGTCATCAATGATGCAGCTTAATTGATTGAGGAATCCTTGGAGAGGGTTACTTTGAGTTACCTTGAACTCCCTGAGTATCAGCTTCTACACTATGTACTTAAGGAACAGACGGAATAGCAACAGATAGTAAACACATACTTTTAAATAGAAAGACCTGTGAACACTGCCTATTAAGGAAACGATCATTCATTAAGTTTGTCAATATAAGTTTGAAGTATTTATTACAGTTTAGCCTGTAACAAGTGTTTTCATACTTTATATCTACATTTATCTTATACTATTTACACATTAATTACAACATTAACAAGGACCAATTTAATATACATGTAAACTCAAATTATTATCAGCAGTTATTGTTATAAAAAATTACTAAAAAATCAGAAGTTCTTTGGTCATTCCTTATCTGGTAATTTCTATATTATTATGTCCCAATACAGTAAATATAAGTAGTTTCTTTTTGTATATATATAAAAAGAACAAAGTTCGATAGATATTTTTGTTAGATTAAATGAGCTTTTTTACAGGTAAAAATGTATAATTATATTATAAATAATTAGTAAATGTAATGAATTTACAAAAAGTGATTAAATTGTATTGAAAATTAGTACCATATGGTATAAAATAAAAGCATAAAAGTTAACGGTATATGGAAATAACAATCTTTTTTTCTAAGAGGTGAAGCGTATCGGTACTAAAACAGTTTGCCTTATCTTCTTAATTCTTTTAGGGGTTTATAAAGACTTAAAATCCTATAAAATCAGTAATTTAATTATCACGATTGGTATACCCGCAGGTTTTGCTTTTCAAATATATGAATGTGGGAGACAAGGTATAATATCAAGTTTATTCGGCAGTTTCTTACCAATTTTATTATTATGTATTTTATTTCTATTTAAAGTATTGGGAGCAGGAGATATTAAATTATTCTCTGTAGTAGGGAGTTTTTATGGGGCATCTTTTGTCTTTCGTACTATTATCATTGCATTTCTCCTTGGAGGATTCCTGTCAATTATTCATCTTATTAAATCAAAACAAGTGATTTATCGGCTGCAAATTCTTGCAGAATATATTCAAACCTACCGTAACCAAGCGAATTGTCCGGATGAAAAAGGTAAGAAACGATTTGTGATTCCGTATTATGATATTCAAAGAGATGGCTATGGAGGTACGATTCATTTTTCCATTGCTATACTGGGGGCACTAATTATTCAGATATTAATGGTTTCAGGCTACTTGTAATTAAGGTTTTGGGTTGTATTAAGAAAGGAGGCAGTTATTTGAGTTATATCTTAGGTATCTATGATTCGGATACAGACTATGCAAACCAGCTAATGGATTATATAAAACGCAAAAAAAAGGCTGTTACACAAGTTCGGATATTTACCAATTCAAGCAGTTTAAAAGAATACCTGGAGCATGATAAAATTAATGTTTTATTACTTGGTGGGGAAATTCCCATTGATGAAGTTTTACACCAGAATATTAAGAATATTTGCATCTTATCAGAAGGTAATATTGCAAGAGAGCAAGAAAGCTACCATGTAATATATAAATTTCAATCGGCTAGACAGGTTATGGAAGAATTATTTTCTTATTTTCCATTGGAAGATACTTTAGTTAGGGCTTTACTTTCAGGCAATGGAAGTTCCAATATTATCAGTGTGTTTTCTGTAGGAAAAGAAAATGAAAGACAAGTATTTTCTTATTATTTAGCCAGTGAATATGCAAAAACAAAAAAGACTTTGTATATTAACTTGGATCTGTTTTCAGCCTGGACTGAAATTAGCGGAAGCTATTCTGAGAAAGGTTTATCTGAATTTATTTATTATTTAAAACAAAGTCATCCCAATATTATTACAAAAATGAATGGAATAATCACAAAAATCAATAATCTGGATTGTATACAGGGCGTATCTTTTGGACCGGATATTTATGAAATGTTACCAGATGATATAGATTACTGGATTAAAACCTTAAAGGAGGCTTCCGATTATGAGGTGATTATCTTTGATGTAGGATGCTTTTTTCATACAACCCTTGAATTATTCAGAAATTCTAATGAATTACTTTTACTAATAGGAGATCAGAAACTGGAAGAAGGGAAATACCATAACTTTAGGTATCAACTGCAACTGACTGGTTATGAGGATGTATTAGAAAAGATAACCGAAGTAGTTATATCAAAAGATATGGGTAATAAATTAGAGTATTCCCTCACAAATGACTTATATAGCCATGAATATAATGACATGGTTATGGAATATGTGAAATACATTTAGAAGTAAGTTATATCCAAAGGTGAATATCTAAACT
>CALDJN010000325.1 GCA_937901695.1 uncultured Anaerocolumna sp. | reverse complement strand
CTCTTTTTCATTTCTTAATGTGATGGGACGGAAATCCAATAATTTTTCTATTGAGGTATCCACTATTTTATTATTTATAACAATTGGTAGTTCCTCTTCCGGATTTGATAATACTTCAACCTCAAGCATTCTTAATTCCCATCCTGTTTTTGATCTTTCCTCATTGATAACATCAGCCGTAACGCAAACACAGCTTTCTTCCTTTAATAAATTAACATCTAGTTATGAGAATTCTTCACTATACACGCACTGTACAATACTTCGTTTGGTTCGCAATAAAACAAAAGAAAAGCCACTCATTTTTCTTATTTTATAAATACTGCCGTGTATATTTATCCTCTGTCCAATATAATTCTTTATATCTTCAGCCTCGATGGTTTTTATAATATTTCCTTGTAACATTTTCATATTTACATCCTTTTTATATCACATCTATTTTGCAGTTCTGATACTCTGCTTGCAGATGTGATACGCCACTAATAATCCAGTTGAAATAATTATCCTTCAACTTTTAAAAGAATGATTTCTTTCAACCTTTAAGAAAATGATTTCTTTCGGACTTTGAAAGAATCGCTTCGTGGCATCCTTTCTATTCATATATTTTTCTTCAATCTATACTCAATTTTAAAATGTTTCCCTTTAAAATAAAATTTCACATCAATATAGGCATCGTCTATATGCCCCATAGTAACACCTCCTTTCATACATTGAAAAATACATATATAAGAAATTTCATGTATAGAAAAAGGACCACACCAATAAATTACTTTACCAATGTGGTCCTTAAGTATAATTACCTCCACATAGGTACAACACTTTAAGCGCTTGTACCTATGATTTCACACAGTTACAAGCGCTGCCTATCGTCGTCCCTATTTAATATAAATAATTTTAAATTAGACATAACAGCTACCTATCCTTAAATTTTTTTATAATGTTAACATAAACATTATAAAATAGCAACCTTAAAGTAGTAACATTTGCCTCATATGGAAAAGCCCACATATTGCAAAAAATTTATAAATTTTATAAAATTAGAAGGCAAATTAATTACATAACGAACAAAAAAGGAGAAAAAATGAAAAAATTAGGAACAATTCTACTTTCCTTAGCTATGTTGCTTGTATTATTTCCACAAGCAGCATATGCGGAGGAAAATATCTCTTCTACTTCGGAACAAGATATGACTTCATATTTAAATGAGACAAGTTCTATAAGGGGATTTAAAGTAAATAAGGAGGATATAGACCGCTCTCTAGCTATGTATGATAAAACAAAAGATGATTTTAATTCTACTGAAGAAATTACTGAATTCTTAGGTGAAGTTATCAAAGCAGATTTAAGTAATTTACATAATATTTATAGCAAATACGAATTAGATAGTAATTCTTTGGTTCAATTGCTAAAAGAATATGGTGAAGAATTAAATGATTATATTTATTTAAATGATTTAGATACTGCACTGGATTTTTATACAGACAGTAATAATTCTGGGCATGAAGCAGACTTTGATAATAAATTAGCAGCATATCTAAATAAAGTTAGTACGGTACGTGGCCTTCAAGTAACTAAAGAAGATATCAATTCCTATCTTTCTGAATATTCTACAAGTATAGAAGACTTCGAAACGGTATCTGATTTAAGTGATTACTTAGGGGATGTAATAAAAGCAAACCTTAGTAATTTAAAATATTTTAATGACAATTATGGTCTGGATAAAGAAGCTATTATTCAATTAATAAATGATAGTGGAAAAAGCATAGATGACTTCATTTTTATAGACCAGCTAGAAGAATTAGTCTGGTCATCTTCCATTGGCCCTGAATTAGATTTATCAATGTACATGGATTTACTGAATCAAATAGGCATAACAGAAACTGAACTGCAAAATCTGGATGAACATTTCTTATCAATTTCCGACGATATATCCAGTGCGGAAAGTCAAGCTCATATAGAAGATTTAGCCAATCGTTTTATGATTTTTGCTCAGAACTTAATGGGAAAAGGAATGGCAGATGAAAATTATAAACCAAGTGATGCTGAAATTGCTGAGTTTGCTTCTCTTTACGAAGAATTTCTTTCTTCCGTTAAGCTAAAGATATCTTTTAGTATAATAAAAGGCGGCGCAGAAACTCAATATTCCATGGAAGAAATAATGAAAATGGAATGGGATAAAGATGCTGATTATAAGATTGCACTTTATAATGATAAATCTGAATTATTAGCAGATGCTGTTATTACCAATGAATTTATTAAAAATAATTTTGGGGAAATTGGAAAAATTATTGAAGATGTGAGCAATGTGACAGGTGTAGATACCAATAATAACCCTGTTAAAACAATAAAGGGAGGAGAACTTCCAAAAACGGCTGGTAATTATATGTCAAAAGCATTACTTGGTATATTCATTACCATAATCGGAACAGTAATTTTCCTAAAAATAAGGACTGGCAAAGTTGAAATTCTTGAAAAATAAATTTAATATTCTATTGAAAAAGTCATTCATAATAGGTATATCTAATATTCAACTGAAAAAGCCATTTATAATAGGTGTATCTAATATTCAATTGAAAAGGTCATTCATAATAGGTATATCATTATCCCTAATTGTACTTGGAAGTCTTATTGCCTTAGACAATATTAATAAATTGGCAAAGGGTAATACAACGTATACTACCGGTAATAAGTCACTCCTAACAAAAGGTACACCTAAGATAAATCAAACAGAAGGTACATCTGAGGTAAATCAAGCAGAAGGTACATCTGCGGCAAATCAAGCAGAAGGTACATCTGAGGTAAATCAAGCAGATCATATAGAGATAAATAATATAAAATTTAATTCAAAAGTATCTCAAATAGAAAAAGATCCTGTTTTATACCCGAAACGACCACAGGCTGGAGATGAATTCGGTGAACTATATATACCAAAGCTGAATATTTCCTGCCCAATTTATGAAGGGACAAGCGATACAGAGCTTGATATGGGAGTTGGTCACTATACCGATAGTGTACTACCAGGCGAAAATGATAATTCTGTTTTAGCAGGTCACCGAGATACTGTATTTCGTAAGCTTGGTCAGGTTGGGAAAGGTGATTTACTTATTGTTCGCACCTCAGCAGGAGAATTTAAATATAAGGTAAATAAAGTAAGAATTGTAGAAAAAGATGACCATACTGTTATTGTCCCAAAGCCAAGAGCAACACTAACATTAAGCACATGCTATCCATTTGAATATATTGGCTCCGCACCAGAACGCTATATACTGGTTGCTTATTTGGAATCAAAATAAGATATAACTCATTTGCTAATTTATGTAGCTGTTGCGAAACTGTCTAATATAAACTACGAACAGTATGTCATTGCTATGAAGGCATGTCATTCTGAGCAAAAATTC
>CALDJN010000324.1 GCA_937901695.1 uncultured Anaerocolumna sp. | reverse complement strand
ATTTCAGAAGATTCGCAGGTCTCTTAGGGTTACAAAACTTTTGACTGTCCAGTATTATATAACAGTTATTTTTTTATAAGTTTATAAAATATTTATTGACAATTGAGCATGTATTCAACTATAATGAATATAACGGTTGAACAACTATTCAACCGTATTAAAAAAGTAAATATATTAAAGGCTAAATATCAATGGTAACCAATGATGAATCCAAAGGAAAGAGGTGTTTATATGGTAAAAGGTGAAAATATTTTTTGCGATTGTGAAGTAATTCATAGTGAAGTAGTTGAATCTGTGAAAAAGAAAATGCCGGATGAAGACATACTTTATGATTTATCAGATTTTTTCAAGGTTTTAGGTGATAGTACCAGAGTTAAGATTATGTGGGCGTTAGACGAAAATGAAATGTGTGTCTGTGATTTAGCAGTACTTTTAAACATGACAAAGTCAGCCATATCACATCAGCTAAGATCCTTAAAGCAGGCAAATCTAGTGAAGTTCAGAAGAGAGGGTAAGGTTGTTTATTATTCCTTATCAGATGACCATGTGAAAGAAATATTTGAAAAAGGCTTAGAACATATTAGAGAAGATGAAAGTAGTATAAATTAGTATCGAAAGGATGGTAAATATTATGAAGAAGACATTTCGTTTAGAAGGTTTAGGATGTGCCAATTGTGCAGCAAAAATGGAAAGAGAAATTAATAAAATAGATGGTGTTCAATCTGCTACTGTTAATTTTATGACTACAAAAATGGTTATTGAAGGTGAAGATGAGAAGATAGAAACCATAGTTCCAGCAGCAGAAAAGATTATCAAGAAAATAGAGCCGGGTGTAAATGTAAAAAAAGCGTAATAGGGTTATTACTTTATGAAGATGAATGTGTGAATAATAAGCGTAACCATATCTGTTTGATAAAATGCGTGTTATTACTTTATGAAGATGAATGTGTGAAAGTTGAAAGTTATTTATATATTGCCTGCTTATTTGAGGAAGTGTCACATAAATAGGTAGAAATATAGTAGGTTTACTATGTTTAATCTGGAAAGGTTAAGTGAGCTTTCACTTAGGTAGATTTTATTTGCAAGTAGATTTTATTTGCAATAAGAAAAAAGGGAAAGGCTAAATATCAAATAGAGCATTAGAATTTTTGGTTTAGCGGGAAGAGGAGTCCATATGGAAAAAAGACTTTGGCGTATTATTATTGGGGGAGCTGTCTTACTTGGAGCAGCTTTACTTCCCATCAATCAGCCTTGGATAGAGCTTGCTTTATTTATCCTAAGCTATATTATAGTTGGTGGGGATACTGTTTTAATGGCATTAAGAAATATTGTTAAGGGTAATGTATTTGATGAAAATTTTTTAATGAGTCTTGCAACCATAGGCGCGTTCTTTGTTGGAGAATATCCGGAAGCAGTTGCAGTTATGCTATTTTATCAAATTGGTGAATTATTTCAAAGTTATGCAGTTGCCCAGTCTAGAAAGTCCATATCAAGTTTAATGGATATAAGACCGGATTATGCTAATGTAAAACGAGAGGATGAAATAGTTACTATAGATCCAGATGAAGTGAAGATTGGTGATATTATTTTAATTAAACCAGGAGAAAAAGTGCCATTAGATGGTAAGGTTATAGAAGGAAGTTCTATGCTGGATACAACCGCTTTAACAGGAGAATCCCTTCCACGGGAAGTAGAAGCAGGAGAGGATATATTAAGTGGATGTATCAATATAAATGGTGTTCTTACCGTAGAAGTAACCAAAGAATTCGGTGAATCCACTGTAAGTAAAATACTTGATTTAGTAGAGAATGCAAGCAGCAAGAAATCGAATTCGGAACAGTTTATTACTAAGTTTGCAAGATATTATACTCCTATTGTAGTAATCATAGCGGTGATTCTAGCATTTGTACCTCCGCTATTAATAAAGGGAGAGGCATTTAATGACTGGATTTATAGAGCATTAAACTTTCTTGTAGTATCCTGCCCATGTGCTCTGGTTATATCCATCCCCCTTAGCTTTTTTGGAGGAATTGGTGGTGCTTCAAAAAAAGGTATTCTGGTAAAGGGCAGTAATTACCTGGAAGCCTTAGCACAAACGGAAATAGTAGTATTTGATAAAACTGGTACCTTAACAAAGGGTGTATTTAAAGTTCAAGAAGTAAATCCAATCGGTATTTCCAAGGAAGAATTACTGGAATTAGCTGCTTTTGCAGAAAGCTATTCCAATCATCCAATCTCTTTATCCTTAAAGAATGCTTATGGAAAGGATATCGATAACTCCAGGATTACTAATGTAGAGGAAGTATCTGGTCATGGTGTCATTGCATCTATTGATGGAAAGACCGTAGCAGCAGGTAATGCCAAATTAATGGATAAACAAAATGTATTATATAATAAAGGCGAGATAATTGGTACGGCTGTACATATTGCAGTAAATCAGCAATATATGGGATACATTCTTATTGCAGATGAATTAAAACCAGATGCGAAGAAAGCTATACATGACTTAAAAGCAGCCGGAATCAAACATCTTGTTATGTTAACCGGTGATAATAAAGTTGTTGCTAATAAAGTTGCTGAAGAACTAGGAATAGACAAAGTATATTCTGAATTACTTCCAACTAATAAAGTTGAGAAACTAGAGGAAATCTTCCGGTCAAAATCTCAAAAGGGAAAGTTAAGCTTTGTAGGTGATGGAATTAATGATGCACCGGTATTAGCCCGGGCTGATATTGGTATAGCAATGGGTGGTTTAGGCTCTGATGCAGCCATAGAGGCAGCAGATATAGTAATCATGACAGATGAACCGTCCAAAATAGCAACTGCTATTAAAATCTCCAAGAAGACCTTGGGTATTGCAAATCAGAATACGGTATTTGCAATAGGAGTAAAAATTCTTGTGCTTATATTAAGTGCATTTGGGCTGGCTTCCATGTGGGCTGCTGTATTTGCAGATGTAGGTGTTACCATAATTGCTATTATTAACTCCTTTAGAGCACTTCAA
>CALDJN010000323.1 GCA_937901695.1 uncultured Anaerocolumna sp. | reverse complement strand
CATCGCCGGTTGTTAAAATAAGTTTTCCTGTTTCAGGTGAAAAGTTTAAGCTATTCACACCATTATGGTTTAAAAATGGTCTTCTTATATTAAGTAATGTCCGTTGTTTCTCAGGTTCACCATTGGATTGTAATATCCATTCTTCAACAGTATCAATATGATTATATTTACTTTCTCTATTTGCCCACGTTAGATTTAGGGTTCCAGGATTGCACGGATTAGGTTTAAAAGAATTAGGAAGAGCACTTGGACCTTGTGTTCTGGCAACGGAATAATGAAGATAAAACAGACCGTTATTATAAAAATTGGGATGAAATGCAAGCCCTATTAATCCACGTTCATCATATCCACCTGTGGAGACACCCAGTTGTAAAACTTGGGAGCGAATATCTAAAAAAGTCTCTATAACTCCGTCTCCTATGTAAAAGATTTCTCCTATCTGGGTTGCAATAAATAATCTTTCTATTGAGTCACCCGGTAGTATTGCTGTTTTCAAAACAGTGGGCAGATTTAAATTGGTAACAAGAGGCTGTAAAGTAACTTTAACTTTTTTCAACAATCTTATCCTCCTTCTTATGGTTTCCTCTTAAAAGAATATGTTTTAGATTGTTCAATTAGTACAGTATATATACTTACCATAAAGTTTTTATGAGAATATAAGCATTTCCCTTATAAAATAATATAATAGCTAAGGAAATAAAATATGTAATCATTTTACAGTTAATCATTTTCACCTCTTTTATTTTCAAAAACCTATTTCAAGTTAAACGTTTTTTTATGTTAATTACAGATTATCAAGGATTATATATTTCCTTTTATTAGATTTTCATATTGATAAAATAGGTTTACTTTGATAGAATAAGTGGAAAGATTTTAGTAACTAAAAATTAGATTTGGAATGTCAAAGGAGCATAAGAATATGAAAAGTATGGTAACGTTTGATTATTCAGCAACAAAGGGTTTTATCTCTGATTCTGAAATTAAGATGATGGAAAGAATTGCAGAAAATGCAAAGGATGAGCTTATAAAAAAAGCAGGTCCTGGTAATGAATTTTTAGGTTGGATAGATTTACCCATAGATTATGATAAAGAAGAATTTGCACGTATACAAGCTGCAGCTAAGAAGATTCAAAATGATTCTGAAGTATTACTGGTAATTGGTATTGGTGGTTCTTATTTAGGTGCCAGAGCAGCCATTGAATTCTTAAGACATAGTTTTTATAATTCTGTTTCTAAGGAAGTTAGAAAAACACCTGAAATCTACTACGTTGGAAATAATATAAGCAGTACTTACATGAAACACCTAATCCAAGTAATTGGAGACCGTGACTTCTCCATTAACATGATTAGTAAATCAGGTACAACAACAGAACCTGCTATTGCTTTTCGTGTATTTAAAAAGATTTTAATTGAGAAGTATGGAAAAGAAGAGGCTGCAAAAAGAATTTATGCAACTACAGATAAAGCCAGAGGAGCCTTAAAGAATCTGGCTACAGAAGAAGGTTATGAAAGCTTTATCGTACCAGATGAAGTTGGTGGCCGCTATTCTATTTTAACGGCTGTAGGCTTACTTCCAATTGCAGTAAGCGGTGCTGATATTGTTAAATTAATGGAAGGTGCTGCAGCTATGAGAGAATATTGTCTTAATAGTTCTTATGATAATAACTATGCAGTGCTTTATGCAGCCATCCGTAACATCTTATTAAGAAAAGGTAAGTCAATAGAAATTCTGGCTAATTATGAACCTTCCCTTCATTTTGTTTCTGAATGGTGGAAACAGCTTTATGGAGAAAGTGAAGGAAAAGACCAAAAGGGTATTTTCCCTGCTTCCGTTGATTTAACTACAGATTTACACTCCATGGGACAATTTATACAGGATGGTCAAAGAACTTTATTTGAAACGGTAATGAATCTGGAGCAATCATCATGTGAAATATTAATTGAAGAGGAAGAAGTAGACTTAGACGGATTAAATTATTTAGCTGGACAAAGTGTAGATTTTATTAATAAGAGTGCTATGAAGGGGACCAGATTAGCTCATACCGATGGTGGAGTTCCTAATTTAATTATTAATATTCCTGAGCAAAATGAATTCTACTTAGGCCAATTATTCTATTTCTTTGAGTTTGCATGTGGAGTAAGTGGATACATCCTTGGTGTGAATCCATTTAACCAACCAGGTGTAGAAAGTTATAAGAAAAATATGTTTGCCTTATTAGGTAAACCGGGATATGAAAAACAAAGAGAAGAATTGCTTAGAAGATTATAGAACATTAAGGTGCCTGGCACGCAATTGCGTGCCAGGCACCTTAATGTTTAATTGCGCACCAGCTACTTCTATGTTTACTTCTTTGCTTAATCTATTTTCTTTACAAAATGTTGATAGTCTGGCTCGGTTTTCCAGAAGCCACCCCAATTAAAACCTCGTTTCGTAAAGGCTTTAAATAAAAC
>CALDJN010000322.1 GCA_937901695.1 uncultured Anaerocolumna sp. | reverse complement strand
AACATCAGATGAATTTGACCCTGATGCACTAACTGATTTAGGTACTGAAACGGGAGAGTAAATCTATTTAAAGTATTTGGTAAAAGATTAATCATATCCTCATGAATTATGTAATAAAATAAAGCAATAAGATATATGAGGATGCTTATGGCAAGAAATAAAACCTTCAATCGCCGCAACGTGCTTATAATTATAATATTTGTTCTTATAGCAGCTACAGGGCTTACCGTCAGACTTGGGTATTTAATGGTTGTAAAATCAGCAGAATATGCGAAAAGGGCGGAAGATTTACACGAAAGAGAGCGTGCCATAAAAGCGGCAAGAGGTATCATATACGATCGAAATGGAATTGCAATTGCTACCAATAAACCAGTTTCTACTATATCAGTAATTCACAGTCAGATAAAAGAACCAGAAAAAGTAATTCAAGTCTTATCTGATTTACTGGATATTGATGAAGCAAAGGTTAGAAAAAGAGTAGAAAAAAGATCTTCCATTGAAAGAATTAAGTCTAACGTTGACAAAGAGATAGCAGACAAAATTCGGGATTACGATTTGGATGGTGTTATGGTAGATGAGGATTATAAAAGGTATTATCCTTATGAAACTTTAGCATCGAAAGTAATCGGCTTTACTGGCAGCGATAATCAAGGAATTATAGGATTAGAGGTAGCATATGAGAAATATTTAAAGGGCATAGATGGCACTATATTAACCCTTACCACTGCATATGGTGTAGAAATAGAGAATGCCGCAGAAGATCGTATCGAACCCAAAGCAGGTAATAATTTATACATTAGTTTAGATGTAAATATACAAAAATATGCGGAACAGGCAGCTTTAAAAGTGATGGAAGCCAAACAGGCGAATAATGTGAAAATGGTTATTATGAGCCCTAAAACAGGTGAAATCTATGCTATGGTTAATGTTCCGGAATTCAATTTAAATACTCCATACACTTTAACTGATAATATGCTGGAAGGAGTGGATATGACCACCTTGACCAGTGCCAAAAAGAATGATTTACTAAACAATATGTGGAGAAATCCATGTATTAGTGATACTTATGAGCCAGGTTCTACGTTTAAAATAGTGACGGCAACAGCAGCTTTAGAAGATAAGGTAGTTTCTTTGGATGACCATTTCTTTTGCCCGGGATATAAAATTGTAGAAGACAGAAGAATACGTTGCCATAAAGCCGGCGGGCATGGCAGTGAAAATTTTATAGATGGAATCAAGAATTCCTGTAACCCTGTATTTATGGAACTTGGTGCAAGAGTTGGTATTACCAATATGTATCAATATTTTAAGAAACTTGGACTATTTCAAAAAACAGGAGTAGATCTTCCTGGTGAAGCCAGATCAATTATGCATAAGCCAGAAAAGGTAGGAGCAGTGGAATTAGCCACTATATCCTTTGGACAGTCCTTTCAAATTACTCCTTTACAGCTATTAGTGGCTGCAAGTGCAGTAGTAAATGGAGGCAATTTAGTAACTCCCCATTTTGGAATCACTGCAAAAAGTCCGGATGGAACTACAGTGAAAACCTTTGAATACCCGGTCCAGCCAGGTGCTGTTTCCAAAGAAACTTCAGAGACTATGAAGAACTTATTAGAACAGGTAGTTGCAGATGGAACAGGAAGAAGAGCTTATTTACCAGGCTTTCGTATTGGTGGAAAAACTGCTACTTCAGAGAAATTGCCAAGAAGCAGTAACAAATACATATCTTCCTTTATTGGTTTTGCACCTGCTAATGATCCTCAGGTAATTGGAATTATCTTAATTGATGAGCCAGTAGGAATTTACTATGGTGGTACCATTGCCGCCCCGGTTATAGTCGAAGTATTTGGCAACATATTACCTTATTTAGGTATTGAAGAAAGTTATACAGAAGCTGAAATTGAAAAATATAAAGTAGGTACCGTTGAGATGCCTGACTTTATAGGAAAGACAGTAAAAGAAGTAAAAGAAATACTGAAAGAAGTAGATTTAGGAGAAGTATATTATTCCGGAGAAGGAGACGTTGTAGCAGAGCAATTCCCACTGCCTGGAGAAAAAATAGAAAGAAATAGTGACTTGATTCTACACCTTAAATAGAATATAATAAACTAGTTGATTTTACAAAGGAAATAAAAGTGAATTCACTTGGGAGGAAATAAACATGGATTTTAAATTCTTAGTACCGGTTCTTGTATCATTTGCAATCAGTGTCATACTTTGCCCTATTATGATACCTTTTTTAAAAAGGTTAAAGTTCGGGCAATATGTTAGAGACGATGGACCGGAATCTCATCTTAAGAAGTCAGGAACTCCTACTATGGGAGGGATAATAATATTATTAAGTATCATCCTTACTTCACTTTTTTACATTGGAGAATATTCGGATATGATTCCAGTGTTATTTGTAACGGTAGGTTTTGGTATCATTGGTTTCCTAGATGACTATATAAAAATAGTTATGAAAAGATCCATGGGACTAAGAGCTTGGCAAAAATTAGTTGGTCAGATTTTAATTACTTCTATATTTGGTTATTATCTGGTTAATTATACTGATATTGGGACAAAAATGCTAATACCTTTTACAGGTGGATTAGCAGATGGTAAGTACTTGGATACTTCATTTTTATTTGTTCCATTGTTATTTATTGTTATGCTTGGTACGGTTAATGGAGCTAATTTTACAGATGGACTAGATGGATTAGCAAGCAGTGTTACTTTATTAATAGCCACCTTTTTTTCAGTAGTTGCTATTGGAACCAAAAGTGGTATATCACCAATTACCTGTGCAGTAGCAGGAAGTTTGTTAGGCTTCTTAGTAT
>CALDJN010000321.1 GCA_937901695.1 uncultured Anaerocolumna sp. | reverse complement strand
TGGTACAGAAGGTACCATTAATAGTGGGATATACAATCAATTTTTAAGTAAAAGAAATCCTAATGTAAAGGTATATGGAAAAGCCTGCCCTCTTTTTGTTCCCTTAGTAGAGGAAGGCTGGATTAATGATCCTATTACTGAGGAAATAGCCGAAAGATATATAGGCGAATTAAAGAACACGGATATTGATACCTTAGTCCTTGGATGTACCCACTATCCACTGATTCGCCATGTAATTGCTTCCGTAGTAGGTGATAAAGTGACACTTGTAAATCCTGCTTATGAAACTGCAAGGTGTCTTAAGAAAACATTAGAGACCAATGGACTGGAAAGTAATACGCCGGCAAGAGAGCATCAATTCTTTGTAAGTGATGGTGCAGAAAAATTTAAAAAGTTTGCTAATACTATTTTGCCATGTGAAGTAGTAGAAACAAAAGATGTAAGTGTTTAGATAGGAGCCGTTTATGAAGAAGGATGTTTTAGTATCTATATCGGGACTTCAATTTGAGATAGATAAAGAAGAAACTGTAGAGGTGATTTCTGTTGGCGAATACTATAACCGTAATGGAAAGCATTACATACTTTATGATGAAATACTGGAAGAAGTAGAAGGTATCACCAGGTGTACTCTTAAAATATCCGATAAACAGGTTAGTATTCAAAAAAAGGGTGCTAATAATGTTCATATGATATTTGAAGTTAATAGAAAGAATGTAACTTATTATAGTACTCCTTTTGGTGATTTACAGATTGGGATTAATACTACTTCTATTAAAGTGACAGAGGAAGAGGAGCAGATTCTGGCAAATATTAAATATGAACTAGACATTAATTACTCCCACGTATCCGATTGTGAGATTCAAATAAAAATTACTTCTCGAAAAGGTGGAAAATAGCACTTTTAGCCTTGATTGCAATCAAAAGTACACATAGGAATCAAAAAATATAGAATATAAAAACTCCGAACAGAACAATGTATAAGCATTTGTCTATTCGGAGCTCTTTTTGTATTTATTTATTTTTTTGATACCTTATTTTTTAAACGTTTGAAGAGACCTTGTTTTACTGGTTTAGCATCTAGGCTAGAACGTAAGCCCTTTACATCCATAATATAGATACCGTTCATAACCGCTTTTATCTCTTTTTTTACTGGAATTAAATCAAAGATTTTATCATCACACATTAATGACATAATCTTTGGACCAATTTTTGCTTTGACAATTGGAGCTTTGGAACCACGCAGATATCTTGGCGTCTGTTCCAGTACAATCTTTGGAAGGTTGGCTTCCTTCAACCTCATACGTTTTTTATCTATAACTAATATGGAGACTGTTTGAGCACCTACTCTCATATCAGCTTGCGCTTTTTCATTCTTCTTTTGCAGCTTTGATCCGAAAATATATAATGCAACTAAAATTCCTATTATAACAACCAAAACTATTAAGAAAATTATTGTCCCGGTTTTCATGTATGTACCTCCTTCCCTCCGTTATACAGTGGTAATATTGTACCATTATTCAAAAAAACAATCAAGACATGAAGGCAGTAATTGTTTTTTAAAATTGTAGTTTAGTTATGGTTCAGCTTATGGCGTTCCACAAGCTGAACTGTAGTAATTTACACAAGAGACTCATTTTTTTCCAAAGTTTCTCTGATAATATTTTGAACGTATGCACCTAAATGTTTTTGCTGTTCTTTATCTAATTCCTTTGGGTTAATCGGTTTGCCAAATTCAATGATAACATGGGTTCTTCTTACCCAGGGAAAATGATTTTCAAATACTTCATCTGTATTACTCAGAGATACGGGTATAACAGCACACCCAGATTTTTCGGCTATTTTTAAACTGCCTTCTTTAAAAGGAAGCATCTCTTTCTTATGATTTCTGGTTCCTTCCGGTGCAATATATACAGAATACCCCTTTTTAGCTAATTCTACACCTTCTAAAATAGTTTTTAATCCTTCACGAATATTATCTCTGTCCAGGAACAAACAATTCAAATATCTCATCCAAGTGCTAAGAAAAGGAATGTATTTCATTTCCTTTTTTGCGACAAAACCTGTAAGTGTAGGAACGGTAGCGTAGGCTACCACAATATCAAAGTAACTTCGATGATTGGAGACATATAAAACGGCTTTGTCCTTTGGAACATTTTCAAGACCGATTACTGTTTTTTTAACTCCGCCTAAAACTAAAACTCCCTTTAATATTGTAACTACAATGGCTTGAGAGGTTTTTACCTTAAGGTGTGGATTAAATTTTCCAATGATATATTCAATGAAAAAAAGTGGTATACTAAATATAAAGAATATAAGTATAAATAATATTATAATAATGGTTCTCATAACGGTTTCCTTTCCATTTATCTGTCTCCTATATTTCTAGCAAAGACGGGTGCCAGTTGTATTAGTAAGATACTTACCTAAATTATGCCCCTATATTTCTACTAAAGATGGGTGCCATACTTATAAAATGTATAAATATTATATCATAGCAGGGACAAAAAATCTCTATAAATTTTTTGAATTGGTTGTACATTTTGATTTATATGATATAATTATCCATAGCGATTCTTTATAAATGCAATTATCTTACAAAAAGGAACTATGACCGAGAGGCCCAATTAAAGGAGTGTTAACATGGGAAAAGAGAATTTAACCTTATTAACTGATTTTTATGAATTGACAATGATGCAGGGATATTTTAAAAATAATACCAATGAAAGGGTTATTTTTGACGTATTTTATAGAACGAATCCTTCAGGCAGTGGTTATGCTATCTGTGCCGGCTTGGATCAGGTCATTGATTATATAAAGAATCTTCATTTTGATGAAGAGGATATGGCTTATTTGAGAAGCCTTAACATGTTTGATGACGATTTCTTAGAATATTTGACTAATTTCCATTTTACAGGTGATATTTATGCAATTCCCGAAGGTACGGTTGTTTTCCCAATGGAGCCATTAGTTAAGGTGGTTGCTCCTATTATTGAGGCTCAGTTAATTGAAACTGCAATCTTAAATATAATCAACCATCAAAGTCTGATTGCTACAAAGGCCTCACGTGTATGTTATGCTGCAAATGGTGACGGAGTTATGGAATTCGGCCTTAGACGTGCTCAAGGACCGGATGCAGGTACATTAGGAGCAAGAGCAGCAGTAATTGGCGGATGTATTGGTACAAGTAATGTATTATGTGCAAAATATTTTAATGTTCCGGCACTTGGAACCCATGCTCACAGCTGGATTATGAGTTTTGAAGATGAATTAACAGCTTTTCGCAAGTATGCAGAACTTTATCCAAGCAATACGACCCTTCTTGTAGACACTTATGATACTCTTCGTTCCGGTGTTCCCAATGCGATTAAGGTATTTCAGGAATTAAAAGCTGCCGGCAATATGCCTAAAATATATGGTATTCGTCTAGACAGCGGTGACTTGGCCTACCTTTCTAAGCGTGCTAGAAAGATGCTAAATGAAGCAGGATTTAAAGATGCTTCTATTGTAGCCTCCAGCGATTTGGATGAATATTTGATTGACTCTTTAAAAACCCAAGGTGCTGCAATAAATTCCTGGGGTGTTGGTACAAACCTAATTACATCTAAGGATTGTCCTGCCTTTGGCGGCGTTTATAAATTAGCTGCCATAGAAAAGAATGGAGAATTTATTCCTAAAATTAAGCTATCTGAAAATCCATGGAAGATTACCAATCCAGGAAATAAAACGATATACC
>CALDJN010000320.1 GCA_937901695.1 uncultured Anaerocolumna sp. | reverse complement strand
CCTAATATAAGGCGCAATTCCAACTGTCTCCCATCCATTCCATTGCTCTAAAAAGAGCTTCATAGAAACCTTCTGTCCGGAGTAAACGGTAGGAGTAAGTACCGGCATATAACGTTCGTCGGAGAATTCATCTCTTCTATAAAATGGTTTATAGTATAACTTGCATTGATTTCCACGTGTCATTCTATCCACCAATATTTTTAAAGAACCCTTTCCTTCATAAGCTCTCTCAGTGGTATGGCTTGCGGTGCAGAAAAATGGATCTGATAAACGCAGATTATGAGTAGAGCCAGGAAGTTCAAAATCAAAATACACTTCTCCCGGTTTATTGGAATTTACTATTACAGAAGGTGGTTCCTCACCTGCCAATTGATAACCCAGTAAAGCTATTTCCTTTGCATAGGTTGGTACATCTAATATATTTAAATAACCGGATATTCCGGATAAAATTATTCCATCATTAATAGGTTCTCTATAGTGTTTTGGTAAAGCCTCTATACCGCACATTACACCAAGTACCGTTCCTACATTACCGGCATTACAATCCGTATCCCAGCCGCACATAGTTGCAATCTCTATGGTTCTTGCAAAATCACCATTACCATAAATCATTGCTAAAGCACAGACACCTGCATTGGGTATTATGTGACATACTCCGCCGTATTTATCATAACCCCAGTCACGAACCAGCATATCATAGCAATCACGCCAATTTTCATGTCCTTTATGAAATTCAAGAACAGCACGTACTACCTTCGCATAGGTGGAGTCTTCCGGTATTTCGAATAGTCCTGTTTGGATGATTTTCCCTATATCATTACATGCAAAAGCCTTTGCTATACAAGCACAAAAGAACCTTGCACCATATAATCCTTCTCCATCATGGGAAACACTTGCCGCTGTCTCTCCAAAGTCCGCTGCCTTAGTTGGATTACAAGGATTTACAAGCCCCCATGTATCTATAAAGATTTGTCCCCCAATTTGTTCTGCCAATGTTTTCCCATTCTGCAATATGGAACCTGATTGAGGGGCAGGTATTCCATGCTTTAAATTCAAATATGCAGTATGTTCCGTACTAATTCCATATCCACCCCACCAAAACATACCTACACCTTCTCTTGTATAATTTAACCAGGCTCTGGCTACATCTTGGGGCTTTAATATGCCATTTTTTGCATCATCATATAAAGCACGTAAAAAATAAACCGGTCCATTTACATCATCATCAGCACCAAAATTCTTATATTCTTTTATATAACCAGTTACTTCACCATAGGTATTTCTTATTCTTTCATAAGTCCATAACGTTGGTTCAACAGGAGCACCTAATCGTATTCCTACGTTCATGCCTAAAAAACCTGCATAGATTTTTTCTAAATATTGTTCCGGTATCATATATACCTCCTCGTTCTACTGTCATCATTGAGATTAGTTGCTTTCAAAATTTAAATGTGAAGAATCTCATAGGATAAAGATTTTTTAGCTTCTCAATATAGAGATTATTCTAATACTAATTTTCATTTAGAAACCTCCGAAAAAACTTCGGAAAATGCTTTTGTACAGGCATTTTCCGGAGTTTCTTCGGCTAAGGGTTCTGACTGGCAGTTAGTATTACTGACATACAAAATATTATAATAGTTTTGAACTATCTATTGATAAATTTTAATAGTTTCTTCTTATCTTATTAATTCTGCAAGTCTCTCTGCCTTCTCAAATATATCGATTCCTTTTGTAAAACTCAGACAGGTTCCGGAAGGATATCTGGTTTTTTGCAGCCAAGACTGGGGAATATTCTTTGCTCCGTATTTGGCACCAAGGATGGCTCCTGCCACAGCACCAATGGTATCTGCATCTCTACCAAAATTTCCGGCAAGAATCAACCCGGATTTAAAGGTGCTATGCTCTAACATTAATGAGCCAAATACTTCCGACAATGCCTCAGCTACTGTTGAGCGATGAGTTGAAAATAATTCATAATGAAGAGGCATCCAGGCATCTGCTATATCCCAGTTTGCATCTTTTACAATCTGATATCCACGTAATAAATTATGACGGAACCAGGAATCTTTAGGAGCTACTTCTAATACTCCGTCAAATATTTCCTCCATGGTGGCATCCACCATAGCCAGACTGACAGCTACCGCTACTGCCTGTGCTCCCCATATACCATCCCGGTAATGACTGATAGAGGCATCTATCTCAGCAAGTTCTGCTGCCCTTTTGGGATTTCCTGCACATACTATACCAATTGGTCCACTTCTCATAGCTGCACCATCACTCATATAGTATGCATTGTACATTCCGGTTTCCGGTGGACGAAGACCTTTGCGTAAATTATTACATGCCTCTACTTCGCTTACTCCTCCCCGTTTTAATTCATCTTCCGTAGCAACATGTTTTAACCACATGTTCACCACATCCTCAGAAGTAAATTCTCAGATCGGAAGAGCACACGTCT